>CAIVYW010000283.1 GCA_903910205.1 uncultured Methylococcaceae bacterium
ACCGGTATAAGTTCATGGCAGAAAAACTACAGCCATTTAAAAAATCATTAGCGTATCCCAATCGCACCATGGTTTATTTACATAGCCAAATTGAGCAACAACAGCGTATCTTGAAACAGATTAAAGCGGTATTGCCCGACAATCTGGCTACACAAACTAAACATTGTTTGATAAAAGATCATAAATTACTGGTCTATACCAATTCTGCCATTTGGGCCTCTCAATTACGCTTTTATAATAGCGCCATATTAGCGTCTATACAGAGCTTAGTTAAATCGCCCATAGATAACTTGCAAATTAAGATTATTAATCGAGCCTCAGGAGTAACAACATCAGCAATACGTAAGGCAAACCTACCCTCCCTAGAAGGCATAGACCTTATACGCAAGCATAGCCTGAGTATTTCGGATGACAAACTGAGTGTAGCCTTACTTAAACTAAGCACTACTTTAAAAAGATTGGCAGATTCGACTTAACACCTCATTTAAACTAGCATTCAATCAAGATAGTGCTGGTGAGCATATTTAATACCGTTATAAATGATGTCAAACCACCAGAATAATAGTGGATGGTTTTTAGTGACTTTGTAAATCTTGTCCCGCTTTTTGCAAAAAATCAGTTAAAAACTGATAATGTCGCTCAGCAAGTACTTGCTGAAGTAACTCACTATCAATCGTTAAATAATCATGCACCAAGGCATTGCGCATACCGATGATTTTTCGCCATTTTTTTAATTCTTCTAGTGAGATTTTTTGCAGTTCAGCTAGCTTATTAAAATTTTCGTAAGCTTCTAAAGGCTGATTTTTTCCTGTAGCTTTTAACCAATGCTTTGCCATTCCAATACAAGACTCAATCAACACTTGTAAAACCCTTTCCGCCGCTAGTCGCTCAATACGATTAAAGGGGCGCTGTACCGCAATACTAGCTAAACTATCCAAATCTTCTAAACATTCGCAGCGATGTTGCGCTATAGCGATAAGATATTCTTTTAACATCAGTTTCAGTTCCACAGTTGTAATGGATATTCATGAACAAGTGGAGTGAAATCTATTTCCATACGACTACCAATTCGACGCGTTTCTTGCCATAACCTTAGTTCATCACTGCAATACAACACACAATCCGGTTCAATTATTTGCCATGCTAATGGAATAGGTGCTTGATTAATATCGACAATAGACAGCTTAAAGTCTTGCAAGCCTAGTGCTTGCTGCCAGTCTAATGCTAAACACTCAGGTCTTAAGCGTTTCTCCAGCGCATCGTTCTTGATAAAGGATTTAAAAGCGACAGCAACATCATAATCACTGTTTATATTGGCAAGCCCTTTAACGCGGGAGCCATAAAGCCAAACAATCACAATCTCTGAGTTTTGTCTGGCTAATTCAATCATCGCTGTTTGTATATTATCCATATTGCAAAGTCCGTATTTATTCTTCAATGGTTAGCTAAAAGAACTATGACTTTAATCTGTGTCATAGCCCAATGTAAACGATCTTCGGCTATCAAACTCTCGCATAGTGGTTTTATCTAGGACTCCTACTCATGTAAGCCTTTTGCTGTTTCGTGTACCGCGTCAAGAATTGCACATTTAGTTTTTCTCATTCCTTTAACTTGAATAATAAATATCAGCATGCGCCGACGTTAGGACACACATCATTTCTTCAAAAAAATATATGATCTTACATTACAACGCCATATCACCATAAGTTAAATCACTACGATAATAAGAAGCCGATATCCATCGCTTAGCCTGGCTATCGAAAATAGTTAAACTATAAACGCCATTTTCATCAGATGAATAAGCCCCAGTATCCAAGCATATATGGGATAATTTTTGTCTGATATGTTTACCGATGGTATGTCCACAAAAAGTATTAGAAAGTCCTGCTTGAAACTGTGACACAGGATCTAAGCGACCTTCCATTAGCGTTCGTCCCCAATAAAACCGCTCCTTAGTGTTTTCAGGAATAACATTAGTAGCTAACCATTCATCAATATCACTATCTAACCAAACCTTAATTTTATTAGTTGAATAGTCATGCCTCAACAATTCGGAATGAACAACATGAAAGCGCTGTTCATTTTCTCCAACCACGATTAACAAGGGTAGACTTGCGGCAAGCACTAAGCCATGCTCAAAAGCTTTAGTCATAGTGGTTTTATATACCTGATAATATTTCTCAACCCAATCGCCACCATATTCTATATAGCCAATCTCATCTGACTCATCAAAATCAGGAGCTATATATCCCGTCCGCTGATAGGCTTCAAAATACTCCAGCATCATCGCCTCATGATTACCCTTAACAGCATAAAACCACTGCTCTTCAATCAACTGTAAACAGCGTAAAGAATAAGGACCACGGTCTACCAAATCACCGACAGAAAACAATCTATCCTGATGAATATTAAAATCGACGGCCTTCATTAAACGTTCTAACAAATCAAAACAGCCATGCAAATCACCTATCACGAAATCTCGTCCAATAGCATTGCTAGGTAATTTTTGTATAAGAGAACCTTGCACCATATAACAC
>CAIVYW010000284.1 GCA_903910205.1 uncultured Methylococcaceae bacterium
TAATGCACTCTTTCTAAAATTACATGACGCGTTCTTTTGTTTTGTGTTGCTCTAAAGAAACCGCGGCGCAATAGCTCAATTAATTGATATTTAGGTTGGTTATAGCCGGTCAGCGTCAACAGCTCAAGCTCGCTCAAAATTAGGTTGGTCATTGTGCAAACCTCGCCGAGCTGGCTTTAAATTCTGCTTTACGCTGAGTTAAGGCAGCGCGGACAGTAATACGATCATCTTGGAGTACAAAAACAGAATCAATTGCATCATCAACGGCTGAAATCTCGTCTTGTGGGATCGATTTGATCTTTAAAATCCACTTGCTTATTATGGAATCCCCAGAATCCGAGACAAACCAGACTTTGAAATGAAGGCAATTAATACTTTGAGCGAATCTGCTATTTTCAAAATCTACTAAATTTCGATCGTTACTAGCGCACCAGCTTAAAAAGACGCTTAAGCGTGATTTATTCTCAGAAAAATAGGTTTCTGCAAAGTGATATTGCGCTTCAAGTGCTTTATCTTTTTTTGTTGTGAACTTTTTAGCGATAGTTTTTTGAGTTAACCAACTTGCTTTACAAGTAGCCCAGTTTTTCTCTACACAGACTTGTATAACGGCCTCTAGGGACATTCCAGAATCAGTTGCGACCTTACGCATAGCTTTTTCTTTGGTGGGTGTCCACGGGCTTGTCTTGCTTACGTCATTACAAATCGCATCGTATTTTACGAAGAGCTCAGAGCTAACATCCACAGGGGCAGAATGGGAAATCCCGTTTTTGACAGGTTGATTAGTTAAGCCCAGCTTTTGGAAATTAATGAAGTATTCAGTAGAAATGTGGCGGCGTTTATTGCCAATTTCTCTGGAGATCCAGCCGTTTGCGTCTAGCCAGCGCAATGATTCTTTCACAGTATCTAAGTGCAGACCACTGTCTGTTGCGATTGTCGATTGCTTGAGCTTAATAGTCGGCAATCTGTTGCACAAAAAAAGCATAACAATCAAATTCGAGTTTTTGAGTTGTCCAGCCACTTTTGGACGACAGAGTGCGTTGTAAGCAGCTCCGCTTGTAAATATCACGCAGCTACAGTCGAGAAGAGTCCAAAACTTGGGGCAGGAGCACCGTTTTTCATGCTCTCAAAAGCGGCTACTTCATCATTAATAGTCTTAATGACTGTTGATTTTCTCTTTCCGACTTTCTTGGCGAGATTTTCGACATTTTTTGACTCTTCAGCAAAATCTAAAATCGCAGTTAAGGCGGGGAAGCTGAATTTATTAGCTTCAAGTAGCTCAATATTGCTTTTTTCAGTTTCGCGAGCTAACAGAATGTCGAGCGGGTTAGCCCCAACTGCTTCACCAGCGAACAACTCGATGTCTTCAACTGCGAAGATGCCTGGGCAATTGCGACCCCTTGCGATGTGAAAAAGTGAATTCCGAACTAACTGTTGAATGCGATCCTCGGGAATTCCAGGGTTTTCAGCTTCGGCTAGCCACGCTTCGGCTTCTACGTCAAGTTTGGTTAGGCCGAGAAGGTTAGCTACGCGGCATAGTTTTTTGCGGTCGGGGTTGTGTGTGTTTGTTTTCATAAGTTCATTCTGCGCCTTCAATCGAGGTTTTGATAGGGCAGATCCCTATGGAATATGGGCTTGCGGTCTGTTTTCTCAGAAATCGAAAATAATTCGTAGAGATGTAAAGAAAAGTGAATAAAGAGGCACTTTTTCTAAGTTATTTTTAGTGAAACCCGCTAAGCCATATTCTATATAGGTCTATTATATTTCACATTGTGAGATAAACCAATTATATGGCAAATTCCACATTATGAGATAAATAAAGTATTTAGTATTTTGTCGTATTTAAACGACATATTAATTAAAAATAGTTGGCTATTTGAGAAATTAATGGAATTGGGATAACGAATGAAGAGGGCTGAGGGGGGGGTAATTTCCCACCTGATAGGGGGGTAATTTCACCCCCAGAAGTTATGAAGTTAAGTTAAGTATCGAAACATCTAAAACCAAGGCTAAAACCTAAAGACTAAAACCAAGGCACACAGGCAAAAAAAAATAACCCACGGCAGCGAGTAGCGCAGGCAGCGGTAGCAGTAGTAGCGGGTAGGTTTGCATTCCGCGAAGCGCACGGGTTAGCCCATGTCATCGCCGCAGCCGCAGAGGAGACATACCACTACCGCTGGCTTTACCGTTTCTTTTTTGCCTAAGTGTCTTGGTTTTGCTTCTTATAGCGCACGGGAACGCCACTGCAGCACTAGGTTATGTGTCTAACTTAATGCAAGGAATCCCCCCCCATGTTCACAATCTTCATCATCGGCGCAGTAGTCGTAGTTGGCGCAATCATCCTAGCTCTGGTATTCCTAGAGCGAGAGCTAGCTCACAAGACTGCTGCAGGCCTTATTGCTCTCTATCTCTCACTTATCGGCGCATCCTACTTTTTAAGCCAGTTCGAAAAGCGGGATGCCTCTTTCTCCGCAGATAAAGCTGAGATGAAACTTGAATTTCAGACTGCTAAGCATGAAATGCTCGATAGCTTCAACGGCACAGGTGACCCAGAAGAAGCTAGGACAGGGCGCATCCAGAAAATCGAAGCTCTGAAAATCGAGGTCGCCGATCTTAAAAAGACAGAAGCAGAGAAAGTAGCAGACGCTAAAAAAGTATCAGAAGAAACTAAATCAGAACTCGATCGCTTAAAAGTTCGCGCGAAGTCCGCGGTTAGCTCTGATAACTCTGACTACTTGCCACTAGCGCCAGGGGCTTCTAACTGAGAGCTCTCAAATTAACTGCTATTACTTTAGCCTGTATCTCCCTAGCTGCTTGCAAATTAGATTTTGGCAGCTCAGTAGACCAGACTCAGGAAACCTCCCTAGGGGCTCAAGACGGGGTCTCTGTTAGCAAGAAAATTAGTGTTGATGACTCTATCGACTTAACTAAAAGCCAGCCGCTTGGCATCATTCAAGCCCAAGCGTGGTCAAACTTTATGGAATACAGCACTGGCATGGTGGGTGTTTCCCAACTTCCACAAAAACTGGAGCGACAAAATTTATCTGGTAACCCCCTTATTTTCGTTACCCAGAAACTTGGGGTTGAGCCGATTATCAAAGGCAAGGTTAATTCCCAGTTCTTTTTTGGTGCAGATCGTGAGCCAGCGTTGGATTGGCAGAAAACAGTCACAACCGATTTAAAGGCGGCTAGAGGCGATTTAAATAATTGGTTTGCTAACGGCTCGAAGGGCAGCTTACCGCTCAGCGTAGAGCTAATTAAAGCTCGCTACAACGCGGTTATGACAGTGATGTTTACTTTTAGTGCGGGCGGCAACTTCTTTAGTGATGGCGATGCAGGACAAAAGGTTGAAGTGTGGCACGGCGTTATCGCAATTGAAGCTGCAAACCGAACCATGGAAAAAGTGCTCCAAAAAATGGGTGGCACTGAAAACAAAAACTTCTTGAAGCTCCGTGAATCAATCATCACCTCTTTTTTAAAGATTAATTTAGTAACTTTTCAAGATCAAAAGGAATGGTTAGACCATTTTTATAGTCAGATTGATAAATCACAAACAGTTCTTTTGAACGTGAGTAAAGGCCTGCAAGTTGGCTCAGATATTTATATCAGCGAAGCGGGCAAGCAGGAATCTTGGAAAAAGACATCAGGCGGCGCTACTGCTTACTCAAGTAACACTGTAAACGGCAAAGAGTATTCATTGACAGTGAAAAGCTCAAAAGGGATTTCCTCAGATTTCGCGGAAGACTTGAAGTTGACCTCTGATCTAAATGAATCAATGGGAACCAAAATTACTCAAGGTGCCAATGTCAGCACCCCGGGTCAATAGCGGAACGCGGATGTAGCGCTAGATATGAATATTAACGAAAGCACAAAATGAATACTAAAAGAAAAGCCAGACAAATTGCCCAAATTTTGGGGGCATCCCTTTTGCTTGTTGTTACGGGATGCTCAACACTTACGCAGAAAGAGGAAAGAGCAATTGCTAGATGTAGCAAAGTTGGCAGCCCACTATTTATGAATCATGGCCCGGATAAAACTGGACTCAATCCTTCAGCAGGAGTTAATGAAGGTGGAGCAGCTCTATATTGGAGTTGCATGAAAGAGGAGGGGCTCAGTCTTGGGACTCTAGCGTATGTAAATAAAAAAGGGGCGCAAACCCCACCGCAAAGTATTTACGCAGAATGCTACAAAGCGCAAGAAGGGCTAAGTCACTTTGATAAAGAGTTAGCACAATTTAAACCCGCTTGGAATGCTTGCTTAAGAGATGCAGAAGAAGCTTATGCAATAGCTAGTGAAAATAAAGTTGAAAAAAGTAAACCTGAACTTGATTACAACAGAAAGTTGCTAGCGCTCGAGGCTCGCAGCATAGCAACTTGCGATATAGAGCTCAAAGGATTTAGCAAATCAAACTTTGAGCTATTTAATGCCACTTATTCCTCATGCTTAAAAATAGAAGCGGAACGCAAGTGAAGCATAAGGGTAAGAACTCTAACGAAAGCTAAATATGAACACTAAACAAA
>CAIVYW010000285.1 GCA_903910205.1 uncultured Methylococcaceae bacterium
GATCTTTCAAAGATAATGGCAATATCAAACGTTTGAGACGGGGTTATAAACCCCGTCTCGCCAGGGAACACCGCTAAAGTGCTTTTACGCCTGACTGTCTGCCACCGGCAAGCTAATATAAAAACAACTACCTACACCTAGCTGGCTATCAAAGGTCAAGCTGCCATGATGCGCGACTATCAGCGAGCGGCAGATAGATAAACCCATGCCCATGCCTTCAGTTTTAGTCGTTACAAACGGCATAAATAATTTTTTTTGTAGCTCAGTGTCTATGCCAGGGCCATTATCCCGCACCTGTATTTGTAGATTCTGCTCATCTAGCATCAGGCTACTGAGGGTGATGGTTTTAGGGGCAGGGGTGTCATTAGCCGTCAAGGCTTCGCTGCTGTTGCGTATTAAATTAATCAGTACTTGTTCAATCTGAATAACATCGATAAACACCCTAGGCAGCGCCTCTGCAAGCTCTAGCTTGAGCGTGATGCTGTGTTTTTTTAAGTCAGAGTTGCAGAGCACGATGCAATCTGTAATCAAGCTGTTGATGTCGGAGCTGATTAAGTTCGTGTTTTTGTGTTGGCAAAAGGCTTTCATGCTATGGATAATCTTGCCGGCTCTTAAGGCTTGCTCAGTCACTAAGCCCGCTATCTTTGCAATTTTTTCTAAATCAGGCGCTGCTACCGTCGCCAATATTTTTAAAGCGGTGGCATAATTGACGGTCGCGGTCAGCGGTTGATTAACCTCATGGGCAATACCGGTGGCCATTTCGCCCATGAGCCCTAAGCGGGTGACATGGGCGAGCTGATCTAAATGGGCTAGGTTTTGTCGTTCTTGGAGTATGTGCTCTGTGATATCCTGCGAACAGCCGATGATGCGTGAAAATTGCCAATCAATCGTAGACTCAATAAACGCGTAGGCTTTAATAAATCGTAGCTGTCCATCGGGGCGTAGGATGCGAAACACCAGTGCTTTATTTGCTAAAGGCAGCGTTAGTTGCTTAAGCCATGTTTTCACTAAAAGCTGATCTTCTGGATGGATAAGTGTCATTAAGGCGCTTAAGTTATGACCAAAGTCGGCTTTATTAATGCCGTAAATAACATACATTTGTGCTGACCAAATGATGGTATCAATACTAGGTATGTGCGACCAATTGCCTAAATTAGCAATACGTTGGGAAAGTGCCACAATATTTTGTTTTTCTTTTAAGTTAAGCTCTATGCGCTTACGCAGGCTGATATCAATATGCGTACCTATCATGCGTAAGGGCTGGCCTAGATGATCTCGACTGACGATAGTGCCTCGACTTAAGACCCATAGATATTCGCCCTGTTTGGTGAGTAACGGAAATTCAACCTCATAGTCTGGGATGCTGCCGGCCAGATAAGCCTGCAAGGTGTCTGCAGTCACTTGCAGATAATCAGGGTGCATTAGTTTTTCCCTGCTATGGTACTCCGTTAAGATGTCTTCTTTTTGATAGCCCAGCATGGTTTTCCAGCGTGGCGAATAATACATGTTGCCGGTCTGAATATTCCAGTCATAAACGCCATCTCCAGTAGCGTCTATGGCCTGTTTCCATAAACGCTCATTGTCTACTAGGGCGAGTTGCTGTTTAGCGTCTGACTGCCTAATCATTAGTTTATAAGCTAAGGTCTTTATGAAGGTTAGGCTCAGCTCATGGACTGATTTTATTTCGAGTGTAGACCAGCTAGGATTACAAGAAGTTACCTCATCTATTTGTACAGCTTCAAAGGAATTTCTAGGGCGCAGTCGTAACTCACCGCTAGCTATTTTTATAAGTCGTTTGTAAGGATCACCTGCCCACAGCTTTTGTGAGGTCTCGGCTTTTTTAAGCCAAATTAAACAATGGCGCATGTCTTTATTAAGTGCGCAGGCCAGCAGTCCAGAGGCGATGTCTGTATAAGCACTGGCGGCAGGATAGAGTGCAGATAGATTATTAAAGGTATAAGTATAGGTACAGACGCCTGTGCCTAGTTCTGGTTCTGGTTCTGGTTCTGGTTCTGGTTCTGGTTCTGGTTCTGGTTCTGGCTGCTGACTTAGCCAGCTAAGTAGTGCGTCTATCTCTATGGTCTTGGGGGTTAAGCCGCGCGTATAGCGATTGCCATTAATCACTATGATGAGGCCAGTGGCATTGCCTATGCCCATTAAATCGCTGCTGAACCGGTCTAAAAGATGCTCTTCTGAATTATGGAGTATGGATGTCAATAAGGACTTTTTGAAGAGAGATATTTTATTGAGTAAGTACCGTTCCTCTCGTAGCGCCAGTGCAGAAAGTTCCATAGATATTTGGTGCGAGACAAATCGCATGAGCTTAAGCAGATCACTAGAGGGACGTTTAGGGCTTAGATGATGAAAAATCATTAAGCCCCACAGTTGACCATCTTGTAGTAAGGAGATCGACATCGAGGCTGCAAGCCCCATATTGCCTAAATATTCGATATGCACCGCTGAAAGGCTGCGTAGACTCAAATAGGTCATATCCAACGGCTGTTGAGTCAGGGGATTAAGCGCTGGAACTAAGTTTACTGGACAATCAGCAATATTAGCGACGTAACGCACTACATTTTTAGTGTACAAGGCTCTAGCCTGTAGGGGAATATCACCGGCAGGACAATGTAAGCCCATATAGGAACAGGCAAGGTCTATCTTGCTTTGTGCGATAACCACGCCATCTTGGTCGGGATTAAAGCGATAGACGATCACTCGGTCGTAGCCCGTTAGTTCGCGCATGAGGGGCGCGACTTGTTCAAAATAGCGATTAATAGGAGCGCTAGGCTCTTTAACTGTGAGTGACGACTGTAAGGACATCATTAGCTCAGCTAAGGGGGCTGTGTTAGGCGTGGTATCGGGCGCAGTGAGTTCGAGTATCCCATAATGTTGCGCGGGATAAATCGTGGCGTTGAGCTCTAAGGCTTGTTGCCCTCTAGTAATAGGCAGTAAGGTGCTGATGCTGGGCTCGGTGTTTTGCCGTTTTAAAATAACATCAACTTGATGTGCCGCCGCCGAGCCTAGACACTCATAAAGTGACTGACCTAAAGCGGCCTTTGCTGAGCAGTCTAAAAACTGCTCAAGATTGGCGCTGACTTGAACAATAGTTAGTCGTTCATCGGTATTGAAGACCACGACTGCACCGTGGGGCCAAATAGCCCCTAGTTGATGGATGGCTTCTGCGGCGCAGGCAGCTAAGGCAAGGTCAAAGTCTTCTTTACTGGCGTTGTTCATAGGGGTTTATTTTGCTTCGGAGGGCGAAAGTTGAGTGTTAGTTAGTGCCTGAGTAAAGCAGGCAAACGTTAGGCAGGCAGCGTCTATGGCCTGTGCTACTAAGTCTGGCTGGTCTGAATAGCCATTGATATAAGTGATAAAGCTTTGCCAGTAGCTCTGGGTGTGTTCACCATAACCGTTAAAAAAAGCACTGCCGGTACTGGGGGTGTAGCCATAGCTTTGTTGTAAATGTTTAGCGATAAAGCTAGCCCCTAAGGTCGAGCCTTCTAAAACATAGAGTATGCCCACTAGCTGGCCTAGGCTTTTTATATCAGGCAGCGCAATTTGGCAGCCTAAGGGCGAAGGCAGGAGTTGCCAGTATGTTAAGTCCTTGAGCAACAGCGGCGTTTTATAACGCCGCTGATAATCAAATGCTATGGGCTGCTGGGTTGTGTAGCACTTAATGTCTACTTCTAGCTGATCATACAGCGAGTAATACGTGCCTAACAGTTGTTGGTAATGGCCTAGAGGAAAATCGTTGCTTAATAACGCCACTAACAAGGGCTGCTGATTAAGCTGGTTGTGCAAGGGCGCTGTTGCATCACGTAAACGTATGCGTAGTTTGGTACTTGGGGGAGTCTGTTCAGTCATTATAATTTCAAAATTGGATTGCCAACGAAGGCGGGAAAATTTAGCTTAATCGTTCACTAGACGTATATACACAAGTAATCATCTCGGTACGTCCTAATAACTTGTGTAGGTAACTATGCTGGTTAGGAGACGGTTAATGTAAATCCCAGCAATCGGAGCATGGAGATGATAGCTATGCTTTTAGGCAGGGCTCTTCTCAGTGCAGCCTAAGGGCGAAGAGTTAAGTCTAGCCTTTGTTCCAGCTTAAGTGGAGTAGCCCATTTGGCTCATTATGAGTGATGTTGATAATGAATAGATAGTCGTCGTGGCATTAATTATAATAAAAACTCTGGTAATGTGTTAGTTTACCCGTTATGATTAGATTGCCTGGTCAGTCGACACAGGTATTGGCAGTGTTAATACCTTTATGGGTTCATGGCTTGGGTTATTGTGGATGCCAGCGTAGGTATTGGCTTTATCAATAAAGGTATGGGGCTATAACCGCGAGGTATTTTGTTATACCTGAAAGGTATTGCATTATCGCCCGTAGGTATAGCCATAGCCAAGAAAGGTATAGCCATAGCTAGCAAAGGTATTGGCTATTTCCTGCGAGGTATGGGCTATGCCAAGCTAGGTGCTGGCATAGCCCATACCTGTAAACTGATGGCTATACTTAAGCGAGTTTTTTGTTTTTTAGGGCTAACAAGTCTACGTAGTAGCAACTTAACTTAGCCGATTTTTTAATTGTATCTGTAGGAGTGTGTTTTTATGCCCAATCAATCTTATTTTCCTGCCAGTGAGGCTGATAGAGTCATCTGGTTGACCAATTTAGTTGCCAAGTTGCCTATACAAGGTCCACATCTAGGGCTTAGTGCCGCCGAGATCAGTGATGCGGTGGCCGATAGTCTTTGTTACATTTGGATCGTTAAAGATTGGAATGGCGCTCATCAGCAAAAGGCTCTGGAGGCGACTACTTATAAAGCCCTAATCGCTAATGGCACAAACAGTGATGTCGTGCCCTTACCGGCCAGCTTGGTTTTCGATCAGTCGCCTCCTATGCGCACACCCGGCGTACTGACGCGCCTCTCCACCTTAGTGCAAAAGATAAAGCTAAGTCCCAATTATACAGATTCTATAGGTCAGGACTTAGGCACACTCGCTGTGCAAGATAATAGCACTCATCTTATCCCAGAGTTTGTAGTCAGTACCGAGCGCGGCAGCGACGGTGAGCGTGTCAAGTTAACCTTTACCAAGTACGGGCACGATGGGGTGTCTATTGAGAGTCGCCGTAGTGACGGGGCGTGGGAGTTTTTAGGTGTCGCGATGCTTAAGCCGTGGTATGACGAACGGCCTTTGTTGGTCGAAAACAGTCCAGAAAGCCGTGAATATAGATTGCGTTGGTGGGATAAAGGCAGTGCTAATGGCGAATTAACCCCTGTGCAAAAAGTGACGGTTGGGGCGTAGTAGGGGCGAATTGTATTTGCCCTATACCCACTCCCTGCCCATGTAGGGGGGGTACATTCGCCCCTACATGGATTTTTGAAATGCAATTGCTTTAGCTATTGCTCGCGAGACGGGGTTTATAACCCCGTCTCAAACGTTTGATATTGCGATTATCTTTGAAAGATCACC
>CAIVYW010000286.1 GCA_903910205.1 uncultured Methylococcaceae bacterium
CATTTGCAGCATAGTTAATGTGTTATTTTTAAAACAGACTCATCTGAAAATTTAAAATTTTCCAGATGACAGTAGAATTGCTTTTAGCCCTGACTTATTTTCGGACAGCCTCCTAGTGAGTGACTTATTAGGTAAGACGCAATAATAATCCTCCACCCACTTTTATAGGATGTGCTGAGCGGCAGTGAAGCGCATCATTTGTAATAGAGCGATGCGCTTCACTATCGTTTTGCACATCCTATTGGGGGTATTTTATTTTTTGCGAGTTACCTTACAAGACGCTTCCTAATAGGACTTGCCTGTTATGTTCTATAACAGGTCTTCTTGAAATTACTTGAATCTTTATCATCAGAAAAAACCATCGGTGGCTTTTTACCTATGCCCATATCACCAAAAAAGATATACATATCAAAATTGATCGTTAAATGATCTTATTTTTCGCTGATATAGTGCATTCAACATTTAAAAGTTGAACATACCAGCAACGATTATTGATCACAGTTGAATTTAAGGGCTTACAAATGAATGCAGATATTAAAACACAAAGTCAGGCGTTATTAAAAAACACAATTGCCGATCAGATTGCTCAGATAGTGCAGGGCATCCGTTTTGGCTCGGTTGAAGTCGTTATACACGATGGCAAGGTCGTACAAATCGAACGTAAAGAGAAAATACGCTTTGATACTAAGTAGTCGTTTTTTTGCACATCACTCTACCGTAATGACGGCGAGTAACATTAAGTTATAAAAAATAATTAGAAAACTGACTGGAAAGCCGGAGGTTGAAAACAAAAGGATAAACAAATGAACAACTTTCGACGTACCGCTATAGCTAGTATTATTAATTTGACTTTATTAGGCGCAGGCAACGTTTATGCCGATGACTCTAGTGTTTTGGAAAAACGCATACGTGAGCTAGAAAAGCGTTTACAGCAACTAGATAAAGCCAGTGCCTTGCCGAATCCATCAATCACAACAACTACAGTAACGCCGGAAGTTGAAAAACTAACGCGCAAAGTAAATACGTTAGAGCGTAAATTAGAAGTTCAAGATGAAGTGACTACCGGTAACTTCCAAAAGCAGCCTGTTATTGATGCGGGTGCGGATGGCTTCAAGATTACTTCAGCGGATAAAAAACACCAAGTACGCATAAGAGGTGCCGTACAAACAGACGCTCGATTTTTTCTCGATAATAATGCCAATGCCAAGAGCTTAAATAATACTAATCAAGAGGGACCTGATCGCTTCGAGCTCAAGCAAGGGCGGGTTTGGCTTGAAGGTTATGTTTTTAAAGATATTTACTTCAAGATCATGCCTGACTTTGCAGCATCTGGCAATATTCTACCGGATGCTTATTTAGACTACGCTTATCATCCAGCAGCCAGTTTATTAGTGGGTAAGTTTAAGTCGCCGCTCAGTCTTGAGCGATTACAAGGCGATTCGGACACCGTGTTCATGGAACGTGCATTTCCAACGTACTTGGCCAGCAATCGTGATGTTGGTGTGCAATTTCATGGCGCCTTATCTAAGCCTGGCTATAAATCCGAAACGGTCGCAGGCCCCATAGATGCCAGAAATACTCTGACCTATCAAATCGGAGTCAGCAACGGCTCTGGGGACAGCGGTAGTCCCAATAATGATGCGAAAGATACGGATAGTAATAAAGAAGTGAACGCACGATTATTCGGTCATCCATTCCAGCACACTGGTTATTCGTGGCTGGAAGGCTTAGGTCTAGGTGTCGCAGGGTCATTTGGCGATCCTAATCAGCAGGCAGTTAATAATTTAAATACACCTAATGGTGCGTCTCGCTATTTGGATTATACGAAAAATAACAGTACCAATCCCGGAATTACGACATCTAATGGTGCGACCTATCGTGTTTATCCGCAGGCTTACTGGTATGCCGGTCCGATTGGCTTGATGGGCGAATATGTAGTTTCATCTCAACATTTGCTTAACGGAACCACCAGTATTAAGCAGGATAACAAGGCTTATCAGGTTCAGGCGTCTTATGTCGTCACCGGCGAAGATAACAGTTTCGGAGCGATAAAACCGCTGCGGAATTTCGATCCATTAAAAGGTAGTTGGGGCGCTTTGCAGCTTGCAACTCGTTGGAGCCAATTGGATGTGGATAATAATACCTTTAGCATTGTTGATCCGACCAAGTCAGCGTCGAGAGCCCAAGCTTGGACGCTGGGTGCCAACTGGTTCCTTAACAGCAATGCGCTGATTCGGATTAATTATGAAAATGTATCATTTACTGGCGGAGCCGGTACAAAAACGCATATTACCGACCGTCCTAATGAACAAGTTTTTTCAACTCGCTTTCAATTATCGTTTTAAGCATCTTCCTACTGAGGTATTTTATTTATGAATAATAGAGTTAAAAGTGTATTAGCCTTGTTAGTGTTAGGTTTTGCGACCTACACAGCTCAGGCAGCTGAAGTTAAGTTACTTAATGTATCTTATGATCCTACCCGTGAATTGTACAAAGATTACAACACGGTATTTGCTAAATATTGGAAAGCTAAAACCGGTGATGACGTATCTATCAGTCAATCACACGGTGGCTCTGGAAAACAAGCGCGTTCGGTCTTAGAAGGTTTAGAAGCGGATGTAGTCACGTTGGCCTTAGCTTA
>CAIVYW010000287.1 GCA_903910205.1 uncultured Methylococcaceae bacterium
ATGACCACTTGTATTTGATCCGGCGTCATAGCAAACAAAATACAAGCTTCGATCATTTCTAAGCCTTTATTCATCATGGTTGCTGAATCGACCGAAATTTTTCTACCCATATCCCAATTTGGATGAGCAACCGCTTGTGCGGGGGTAACATCAACTAACTTTTCTAGGGGCATTTCACGAAAGGGGCCGCCAGAAGCCGTTAATAAAATACGTCTTGCTTGCTTTGCTTGCATACCGGATTGATAACCAGCAGGCATACACTGAAAAATGGCATTATGTTCACTGTCGATAGGCAGTAATTGCGCACCCGATTCGGCAACAGCTTCCATAAAAATAGCGCCAGACATGACTAGCGCTTCTTTATTAGCCAATAAGATGATTTTTCCAACTTTGGCAGCGGCTAAACTAGGTAGTAAACCTGCTGCACCCACAATCGCCGCCATCACAGAATCAACATTATCTAATGTCGCCACCACTTCCAATGACTTAGCACCCGACAAGACCTTAATATCAGAAATCGATGTCTGTTGAAGCTTATCTGCAAATAATTTCGCCTTAGCTTCATCAACCACCACGACCACTTCTGGATGATGTATTAGACACTGCTCGAACAGCAAGTCTATATTGTTATTAGCCGTTAAGGCGACCACCTTATAAAGGTGATTATGTCTTGCGGCTACATCTAAGGTACTAACACCGATGGAACCTGTGGCTCCAAGTATGCAAAGACCCTTCATTCAACTAACCTATAAATGAAGTAGATACAACCATAGAAAAAGGGAACGGCTGCTAGTAGACTATCAATTCTATCCAACACACCACCGTGTCCTGGTAATAATGAACCACTATCTTTTACGCCACGCTGACGCTTAACCACGCTAATAAACAAATCACCGTAGATTGATACTAGTACGGTTAGTACCGAGATTAAAATGAAGTCAGTAGCAATCATTGGGTTAAATCCGTACTTAAGATTGTATACATTTAAGCATATCGCACAAATTAAACCAGAAAGCAAAGCCCCATACATACCCGCAACCGTCTTTCCTGGGCTAATTTCTGGGGCTAATTTGGTTACACCCCATTTTTTTCCAGAAAAATAAGCGGCTATATCTGCCGCCCAAATCAAGATAAAGAAATACATGGTCATTTCTGGCCCATAAAAGGCTTTTAATCGTGATAAAAACATCCAAGCCGATATTAATACAAACCAACCTATGAATAGCTTATATCGAGTTTTCAATTGAATATTGATGACACCTGTTGGTGCATTTCTGATTAAAATCATCATCACTATCCAAAAGATAACAGGAGGTATCACCAACCATTCTAAAGCACCAGAGTAATCTCTAATATCTGGCCAATCAACAAGTTGAGCTACCAACTCTAATATTTGAGTCCAGAAATGTATACCTATCATCGGTAAAATTAAGGCGACTAAAAAGCCAACTCGAATAAACATCGAGTTTACATTTGCAAGATTAGTCCATTCCCATGCCGCGACAAGAACGACTAAACCTATCGCTAATGAGAAATATTCGATGGGTAATAAAAAGACTGCCAAAGCAATCAGGGTAGCAAGGATTGATGCTGTTATAATTCGCTTTATTAACATGGTTGTAGACTATCTGGATAAAGGTTATAGAGTGACGGATTGATTAAGAACTTGCTCACTGGTATGACCAAAGCGGCGTTGCCGACTTCTAAAGCTCTTGATTGCGTCTTCAAGGGAGTTCTGGTCAAAATCTGGCCAGAGTGTTGCTGTAAAATATAATTCTGCATAAGCCAACTGCCATAACATAAAGTTACTAACACGTTGCTCGCCTCCTGTTCTTATAAATAAATCAGGATCAGGTAAGCCTGCCGTTGATAAATATTGATTTATTAATTGATCGTTTATATCTTCTGTCTTTAGCTCACCGGTAGCCATTTTTTTCTGCACTTGCAAAAAAGCCTGACACATATCCCAATGACCACCATAATTTGCTGCTATCACCAAAGTTAAAGCCTTATTATTCTTAGTTTGTGCTTCGCCTTCGGCCATTTTTTGCTGCAATTTTTCAGAGAATGCTGATCTATCGCCTATAAATCGTAATCGAATACTATTACGGTCTAATTTATTGATTTCTCTTTGCAAAGTCGCCATAAACAAGGCCATCAACAAAGAGACTTCTGCTTCAGGTCTACGCCAATTTTCGCTACTAAAAGCAAATAAGGTTAAGACCTCAACATTATGGGTTGCGCAATACTCTACAATTTTTCGTACCGCTTTAACCCCAGCCTGATGACCCACTGCTCTTGGCATAAATCTTTTTTGCGCCCATCGACCATTACCATCCATGATA
>CAIVYW010000288.1 GCA_903910205.1 uncultured Methylococcaceae bacterium
CCATACGCATCAAGCTAAGCCCACCACATTGCGATGATGACAATGCCGGTTGGGGTTTGCAACCCCGTCTCGCGAGTGTTAACAGACTTCTCATGCTGGACGGGGTTTGCAAACCCCATCCCGCATGTAGCTTTCACACACTATATACAGTAAGCGCATAAGTTCAGGAACTTTATTTAGAAAAGGCTGTCGATTACCCATTGTATTTGTATTGTAATTGCAATAAAAAAGAATTACTCTAGTATCTAAGTTGGTTTGGGTTCAATGTAGCGGACCTACAGAAAGCTGGCTTAATTCATCAGTCTTTTATCATTGAGGAATCTACTTTATGGAAAACAAAAACAATCATTTCCAGCATACTTACGGCATTCGTACGGGGTTATTGCTATTATTGGGATTCTCTCCGTTATGGACTGGTGCAGTTCTAGCAACAGGTATTACAGGGACAACGGCTGAATGGACTAGCCATGGTGGAAATCTCGAAGGCACTCATTATAGTGAACTCAATGAGATCAATCTTAATACGATAGGGACTCTAGCCCAACCAAAATTAATTCAGGAATTTGCACTTCAAACTGGTGTCAATGGCAGTCATATGGGCACACCCTTGGTGGTTGGCTCTATTCTTTATGTTGTCACACCCTTTCCGAACCGACTCGTCGCCTATGATCTTAGCAAGGCAGGCGCAATCAGGTGGACCTTTACTCCGACTGTCAATCGCTATGCTTTTGGGGTCAATTGTTGCGATACCGTTAATCGAGGGCCAGCTTATGCTAATGGTTTGGTGGTCTATAACACGCTAGATGACACCACGGTGGCCGTTAATGCGCTCACGGGTACTCAGGCATGGCGAACTACTTTGGCTGATCCTCATACCGGCGTAACAACCAATGGGGCAACGCTAATTGTACCCAATAAAGCAAAGCCCGGCAGTTCATTGGTTATCGTGGGCAGTTCTAGTGGAGAAATGGGTATGCGCGGCTGGGTTAAGGCGCTTGACCTTGCTACCGGCGCATTAGTGTGGACAGCCTACACTACTGGCTCTGATAAAGAGGTCATGATCAATCCTAGTACTTATGCACCCTTTTATGGCAAAGATAAGGCGGGTGACCAAGGCATAAGCAGTTGGGAGGCTAATAAGTGGCAGCAAGGGGGAAGTTCAGTTTGGGGTTATATAACTTACGACGCTACCAATGATCTACTGTTTTACGGTACTAGCCAACCAGGGGTTTGGAATGCTGATCAACGTCCTGGCGATAATAAATGGGGAGCTTCAGTTTTTGCCAGAAAAGCTTCAACAGGTGAAGCTCGTTGGATTTATCAAGTTACGCCACATGACCAATGGGATTATGATTCTGTCAGTGAGAGCACGCCGATTGATCTTGCTACTCCAATAATTACTGCTAGTGGCCCGCATAGTCAAGTTTTAGTCCACTTTGATAAAAATGGCTTTGCTTATACTTTTGATAGGCTCACTGGTGAAGTTTTATCGGCACCGAGTTTCGGAGCCGTACCTGCCTCTATTAATTGGGCTGACCATATTGATCTGGTCAGTGGATTGCCGGTGCTTAATCTTGATTCAAACGGTAATCCCATCAAAGGCACTCATCAAGGAACGGTTACTCAAAATATTTGCCCTTCCGCGATGGGTATGAAAGGCTGGGAGCCTTCGGCCTACTCGCCCAAGACAAACACCTTTTTTGTACCCACTTTTAATCTATGTATGGATTATCAGGGCCTTAAAGCCGAATACGTCGCAGGAGCGCCTTACATGGGTATGGATATGACTATAAAAGTAGGTCCTGCCCCCAACCCCAATCCTCCTTATTATACTATGGGTGAAATGGTTGCCTGGGATTTGGCAGCGGGTACCCGAAAATGGGCAATGCCTGAGCCTGCTCCTGTATATGGCGGTGTGCTTGCCACTAAAGGCGATTTGATTTTTTACGGTTCTTTGGACAATACCTTCAAAGCGCGTAATGCCGATACAGGGGCGTTGGTATTTACAGCGCCTTTAGAATGTAGCACTGTCGGTAGTCCTATCAGCTTTACAGGTGCCGATGGCCATCAGCGTATCGCGGTATTTTCGGGTGTAGGTTGGTTGGCAGGAGGCTTTACAGCTACCGGCAAGCCATGTCCTGGTCGCACCGATTCAGAAAAGACAAGCGCCACTAATGGTGGTGGTAGAGTGCATATTTATAAACTTGCGCCGTAGTGCTGGCCTTGCTCATGTCTGTTGAGAACAAAAGACGTGTAATTTTTCGATGCCAAGGCATTGCTCTGGCTTTATGTCTCTCATTGCTGGCATGTACGCCAGCAATAGCAGACGGAAAGCTACGAGTTTGTGCGGATCCTGATAATCTGCCTTTTTCTAACCGAAAACAACAGGGCTTTGAAAACCAAATCGCTTTGCTCTTGGCCAAGGACATGAAGGCGACTCTTAGTTATACGTGGATGAAGCAGCGTCAAAATTTCTTTCGGCAAACCTTAGGGGCAAGGCGATGTGATGTCGTTATCGGTGTGCCTACTAATTTTGACAGAGTACTGACGACTAAACCTTATTATCGGTCTAGTTATGTTTTTATTACTCGGCGACATCAAAATCTCGATATCAAATCGTATGATGATCCGGTCTTACAAGATTTAAAAATCGGTATCCATGCGATAGGCAATGATGGCGCGAATTCGCCACCTGCCGTGATCTTGGGGCGGCATGGGTTGGCCAAGAATATTATCGGCTTTTCGATGTGGGGGGAGAGTGCGGTAAAAAACCCACAAGCCTTGATCGTGGCAGCGGTGGCCGAAGCTAAAATCGATGCGGCCATTGTATGGGGGCCGATAGGTGGTTATTTTGCTAAAAAATATGCTGCGGACTTGGCTGTAAGCCTCGCTCCTGCTGATTCAGAAATGACCATCATGCCTTTTGAGTACGATATATCGATGGGGGTGAGAAAGGATGAAGCCGAGTTTGCTGAAAGATTAGAAAAGAGTATCGGGCAGAATCGACATAAGATTGAGAAAATTTTATCGACTTACCATATTCCTGTCATTAAACCTGACTCGAATGTATTAACAAACCCTATAAATGGCGGCTTAATCGAGCCTTCTAGTAACAACAGGTAAATACATCATGACAATTTTTATCACTAATATTTTCAGAGTCACAGTAACGCTCAGTTGGTTATTATTTGGCCTAATAGATGCCGTACATGCAGATACTAAGCGTGTAACTACAGCTATCATTCCGTCTTCGCAAACAGTGACAGGAGCTGTTAATAAGGCCATTACTTCAACTAAACCTTATAGTACTGTAGGTTTCAGTGGGGCGGTAACTTATTCAGTTTTACCTGCACTTCCTAGTGGACTGGCTATACTTTCTAATACTGGCGTCATTAGCGGAACGCCAACGGTAGCTCTATCGAAGGCTAGCTATACCGTGTCTGCTGCTGGCGCAACGAGTGGAAAGGCTCAGGCCAAAGTAAATATCACCATCGCCGGGACCTCGCCTGTAAGTACTCCCGTTGCAAGCTCACTTAACTGTCCTACGGCACCTTTTTTGACTGCTGCTGAGGAAGGTCGGCGCGCCTATATGCGCTTAAACTGCTATAGCTGTCATGGTGATAAGGGGGCGGGTGGTATGGGGCCCAATATTTCGGGAGCAGAAAGTGGCGATGTTCAAGAAGCGGTCACATCGGGCGCAGAAGGTGGCATGCCGGCTTTCAAAAACTATCTGTGTCCCAATGATATAAGCAATTTGTCAGCTTACCTGCAAGTGATTAGCTCTAAAACGGCACCTGCTTTTAAACAATGGTGGCTACCAAATCCTACGCAATAGTTTAGTCGTGTAGCTCGGGCACAGGCTTTCGTGCCCGATCTCTATGCTTGAATAGCTTTAAATCCCAACGTTATATCATGGCATGTCGAGCATCACTGCCTTAACTTAGGTTATCTGTGTGCTTGGAGTAAAACAGCTTTAGCTGTTTTAAAACGCTGAGCTGAAGCTCAGCACGCCACATTTAACTTAAATAGCCGTGATGACCCACGTTGGGCAACGATAGATGCCCGCTAGTTGATTAGCGTTAATGGTATTTCTTGTGCCGACTCTTGATTTATTTTAAAGCCACGCATTTCTAGTATGCCTTTGGTGCTCAGGGAAATAATCAAATACAAGGCCGCTGGATAAGCAGATAAGGCTAAATCTTCGCTAGAGGGTAGGGCGGGAGCGGTGGGATGTGAATGATAGATGGCAAAGAGTTCTTGGCCTAGTTCACGCATTTCGGACATGGCGGTAATTTGTTGGCCAGCATCGAGCAAAAAGTGCTGTTGCGGATGTTTTGCAACGTTATTAATGGGATAGCAATGCTGGGCTAAGCCCTCTTGACTACCGATTAATCCGCAGATTTCAACGTTGGCTGATTGTTGCGCCAGATGTAATAATTGGTTGGCAAGTTTTCTAGGAATTTGGATTTCTGTTGGCATCATAGTTAGTTTGAAGTTCTGTGTCGCTGCCCATAAGTGACCCTAGGTAAGCCTGCTAGGTCAGTGATGGTTTGGACATGTTGATAGTGGCAATCATTAAAAATACGCTGTACTGGCTGTTGCTGATCGTAACCGTGTTCAATCAATAAATAGCCTCCGTTATCTAAGCGCAGATAGGCTTCATTAGCAATCATTCTAATATCACGTAAGCCCGATTCTGCTGAGCTAAGTGCAGATCGTGGTTCAAAACGTAAATCACCTCGCTGTAGATGCTCGTCGTCTTCGGCGATATAAGGTGGATTGCTGACGATGAGTTGGTATGTGCCCTCAGGAACACTGGCAAACCAGTCGCTTTGATAAAACTGTACGTTAGAAATTTCGTGTCTATCGGCATTCGTCTTGGCAACAGTCAGTGCTGCTAAGCTAAGGTCGATGCCCGTTAGTTCTGCCAGCGGCCGTTCTGCGGCTAAGGTGATGGCGATAATGCCAGAACCTGTGCCTAAGTCAATAATCTTGCAGGCTTTGTCGATGGGTAATAAGTCTAAGCACAGATCGATAAGCTGTTCGGTATCGGCTCTGGGAATGAGTACATCGGCTGTCACTAGAAAATCACGCGACCAAAATTCTCGACTACCGGTCAGATAAGCGATAGGTATGCCTAGGTTGCGTTGTTCGATGAGCGCCCAAAACTGCAAGGCCAGATCGGCGGGTAAGTCTAAATCTGGCCAAGCGCGTAGATAAGAGCGCTGTTTTTGTAAGACTAGGCACAATAAAACTTCCGCATCCAGTACGGCTGAATCAGAGTCGGTCAGCCGTTCTGTCGCTGCTCGGATGGCGGCATTAAGTTGCATGAGCTTAATCTTCACCCAGCTGGGTGAGTAGTTCTGCCTGATGCTCACTAATTAAGGGTTGTATGACTTGTTCTAAGCCGCCTTGCATAATGTCATCGAGTTTATAGAGCGTTAAGTTGATACGGTGATCAGTTAAGCGACCCTGTGGGTAATTGTAAGTGCGAATACGTTCTGAGCGATCGCCGCTACCGACTTGCAATTTTCTAGTCGCAGATTGTTCGGCATGTTGTTTTTCTTGTTCTGCCGCTAATAAGCGAGAGGCTAGTAAAGACATGGCGCGAGCACGATTTTTATGCTGAGAGCGTTCATCTTGACATTCAACCACTGTGCCGGTGGGCATGTGGGTGATACGTATGGCCGATTCTGTTTTGTTAATATGCTGACCACCAGCCCCGGATGCGCGGTAGGTATCCACTTTAAGGTCAGAAGGATTAATGTCGATGGCATCGACTTCTTCAACTTCGGGCATAATGGCAACGGTGCAAGCTGAGGTATGGATGCGGCCTTGTGATTCCGTTTCTGGCACGCGTTGTACACGGTGTGCGCCC
>CAIVYW010000289.1 GCA_903910205.1 uncultured Methylococcaceae bacterium
AGGCTAAGCTAGCGAATCAGTTATGCACTGTCGCCAACCAAATCTGCACCCTATTCTATGAGATTTTTGAGCTTATGAGCCGCTACTGTCCATAAGCGACATGGACTTTCTAAATTGAGCATTGGACTTGAGCATCAATTAATGTGTAGCTAGGTTTTACGAACTAATACTGAGGTATTGGCCGTCACTTCAGAGCTATTGACAACCACGGCAGAGGTATTAGCAATCACAGAAAAGGTATTGGTAACCACGGCAGAGCTAGTAGCAATCACAGTAGCACTATTGGCAATCACAACGAAGGTATTAACAATCACAGCAGCGCTATTGGCAATCACAACGGAGGTATTAGCAACCACAGCAGCGCTATTGGTAATCACAAGAAGGTATTAGCAACCACAGCAAAGGTATTGGCTATGCCAATACCTTTGCTAGATCATGATATAAGAGGGAAAGTGCAGCGTGTAACTATCGTTTAGCTATAAATTACCGTTGGCTGACCTTCAGAGGCAATCAATTCACCGATCACATAAACAGTTTCACCTAAGGTTTGTAGCATTGCTAAGGTTTCAGCTTCATCTTCGGCTGCTACGCAAACGATCATGCCTATGCCGCAGTTAAACGTGGTCAACATATCCGCCAAAGCGACATTACCTTGCTCTTGTAGCCAGACAAAGATATCAGGAAATGTCCATGAAGATAAATCTATCGCCGCATTAATGCCGGCGGGCAATACGCGCGGTAGATTTTCGGTTAAACCGCCACCGGTAATATGCGCGAAGGCATGGACAGGGACTTTTTCTAATAAGGCTAATAAGGATTTAACATAAATTTTAGTCGGCGTTAATAAAGTCTCGCCTAAAGTCTGACCGTTAAAATCATCACTCAAGGAGCTTTGGCTGTGTTCTATGATCTTACGAACTAAAGAATAACCATTAGAATGCGGGCCAGAAGAAGCAATACCGATCAGCTTATCACCAACACTGACTTTACTGCCGTCTAGGACTTTAGTTTTTTCGACGATACCCACACAAAAGCCAGCCAGATCATATTCACCGTCAGCATACATGCCAGGCATTTCAGCGGTTTCACCACCGACTAAAGCCGCACCCGCTAATTCACAGCCTTTGCCTATACCTTCGATCACTGCTGCCGCGGTATCGACATCTAAATGGCCGGTAGCGAAATAATCTAAAAAGAATAAGGGCTCTGCACCTTGCACAATAATGTCATTAACGCACATGGCAACTAAATCTATACCCACGGTATTGTGTATGCCTAAATCGATGGCCAGTTTTAACTTAGTACCAACACCATCGGTGCCTGAAACCAAAATTGGTTGCTTATAACGATCTAAGGGTAATTCAAACATTGAACCGAAGCCGCCTAAGCCTGCCATCACGCCTGCGGTTCTAGTTCTTGCGGCAATAGGCTTGATGCGCTCAACTAATTCATTACCTGCGGCAATATCTACGCCGGCACTTTTATAATTTAAGCTATCTGGTTTTTGTGCGCTCAATGTCTTGGTCTCTTTAAAGTTTAAACTGCTGATATTGTACAAGACCTCACCCTATTTGTCTGGCGTAAGTGTACAAAGCTTGTTAGTGCCGCTTTATAGCATTAGCTATTTTCGGCACTCAGGGCATTAAATATTCACATCGAGCACTGAGGAACGTATATGAATGTCTCGTTGTGG
>CAIVYW010000290.1 GCA_903910205.1 uncultured Methylococcaceae bacterium
AGGAATGCCACTATTAGGATTGCATTGTTCTATTGTGTCCAGATTCAAAGCAAGGCAAGCCGTATTGTTCAGAATTTAAACCCTCGGTTCGGTCATTTTTATAACAACATGATTATTAAGGGTTAATTTTGGCTGTTTTGCTAAAAAACAACATAACACCCTATTGGAACCCATTGAATCTATTGAACTTTAAAAAAAATGAGCGAACCGTCAGTTTAAACGATCAATAATAACAACATTTGTTATTATTGATCCTCAATAGCCCAAACTAAGGCGTTAAAGCCATGAATATATCCCTCAACCCTCACAAAGTGAAGTGCATCGTTTATGAACATGAATGATGCGCCTCCTAGCGTCGGCACATCCTATACACTGCTAGAAATTTATGTGAAGATGACGCGAACCCCAACAAGATGCGTGTAGCGTTGGGGTTCGCGTTGCTTAACCCAACCTACGGGCTAAATAGTTATAAAAGATTAATGTATCCAGTTTTCAGCTACAACACCTGGATACCTGGCAAAGTCTTTTAAATTGTTTGTTACCAAAATTACATTCAATGACAAGGCGTGTGCAGCAATCAATTTATCAAGATGATCTTGCTTACTGTCACGCGTTGCCATACGAATTGGACCATAAGCCACACTGGCATCTGAATCAAAAGCTACGACCTTAATATCTTGAATTAAATTAAACAAATTCCGTTGTTCTTTTCCTGGATCAACGGATCTAGCAACACCATATTCTAGCTCAGCATAGGTTATGGCAGACATAACGACATCCCCCACATAACATTGTGCAAAGCGATCAGCAACTTCCTTAGGCTGATTCTTCATCAAATAAATACATATATTTGTATCAAGCATGTATCTAGCCATTACAGTATATCTCGCTCAATTTGCTCATGATCTTCCCGACCTTCACTCATAAAATCATCTGAGAAACTAGCAAACTTCTCTAAAACATTCTTCAATGTCTGGCGAGCAGGACGAATGATAATTTCATCACCTTTTCGCTCAATTTCAAGTGGAATATCAATACGTTCGTATGCTAAATCAGATGGAATACGTACCGCTTGTGAGTTTCCATTTTTAAATATGCGTGTAGTGTGCATTAATCTATCCAAAAGAATTAATTTAATAAAACCTTTGCCCGAAAACATTGCTCAAGAAGTATTAGACTTTGCATTATTTCTTCGTCAACGTGAAGAAAAATCTGAATGGCAAAACTTAATGCTTGCACAAGCAAGTGCTTTTATAGATTGGGACAATGACGAAGACGAGATTTGGAATAATGTATCAGAAATCTGAAATTATTTTATTACCTTTCCCATTTACTGATTTTTCCTCAAGTAAAAAACGGCCAGTTCTTCTACTAACAAAACCTAATTTACAAGGTGACTTCCTTGCAGCTCAGATAACATCTCAATCTGGATATGATTTTTCATTACTCTTAGAGCAAGATGACTTAATACTGGGCACGTTACCTAAAACAAGCTTTATAAGATACGACAAATTAGTCACTTTAAATAAATCACTGATAGTGCATCGCATAGGTCAACTTTCAGACAGTTCTTTTTTACGAGTTAAACAAGCAATTTGTTTAAATTTCGGATGCCTTTTTTAATGATATTAGTTCTTGTAGCAGCAATTCAGAGCATTCTAGCGCA
>CAIVYW010000291.1 GCA_903910205.1 uncultured Methylococcaceae bacterium
CTATTCACCTTTTCATTATTACTTCCAGAGATCAATAAACTATGCCAGCAAAACTTCATATTATCGCTAATACTGTTACGGAAATTCCATTCCAAGATGCCTCTATGGATATTTGGGATACAAAGTATCGCTTAAAAAGTAAAGATGGCTTAGCGGTAGACAGCTCTATTGATGAAACCTATCAGCGTGTTGCTAAAGCGTTATCAGGTGTAGAAAAGGGCCGTGCAAAACAGGAGCAATACTATAAAGAATTTCTATGGGCTTTACGTCAAGGCGTTATTCCGGCTGGACGCATAATATCGAATGCTGGCGCATTAGACCATAAGCCAGCCACATCAACGATTAACTGTACGGTATCAGGAACTATCGCAGACTCTATGGATGATATTCTCGGTAAGGTTCATGAGGCGGGGCTTACCTTAAAGGCCGGCTGTGGTATCGGTTATGAATTTTCTACTTTAAGACCAAAAGATGCTTATGTTTCAGGCGCAGGCGCTTATACCTCAGGGCCGCTGTCTTTCATGGATATTTATGACAAGATGTGTTTTACCGTTTCATCTGCAGGTGGCAGGCGTGGTGCGCAAATGGCTACTTTTGATATTGGCCATCCGGATGTTATTGAGTTTATTAGAGCTAAACGCGAAGATGGTCGTTTACGCCAGTTTAATTTGTCATTGTTGATTACGGCTGAATTTATGCAAGCCGTTAAACAAGATCTACCTTGGTCTTTATCCTTTCCGGTCACTGAAAAGGAAGTTGAGATAGATCAGTTAGATTTAAATGATGGCCAAAAAATCATTTGGCGCGATCTTCCTGTTACAGAAGGTTATGTGCTTAATAGTGATGGTTTGATTGCTTGTAAGGTATCTAAAACCTTACCGGCACGTCGGTTATGGGACATCATTATGAGTTCCACATATGATTATGCTGAACCGGGCTTTATTTTAATCGACAAAGTTAATGAGATGAATAATAACTGGTTTTGCGAGAAGATTCGCGCGACCAATCCTTGCGGAGAGCAGCCACTGCCCCCTTATGGTAGTTGTTTATTGGGCTCTATTAACTTGACTCGTTTTGTAAAAAAACCATTTACCAGTGAGGCATACTTTGATTGGGATACCTATCGTAAAGCTATTAAAGTCTTTACCCGCATGTTGGATAATGTCGTTGAAATTAACGGCTTGCCTTTACCTAAACAGCGTGAAGAAATTATTAGTAAACGTCGTCATGGCATGGGCTATTTAGGTTTAGGCTCAACCGTGACTATGCTAGGCATGAGCTATGGTGATAATGCTTCTTTACGTTTTACTGATGAAGTCACTAAAGTTTTAGCGATAGAAGGCTGGAAAGCCGGCTTGTCCTTGGCTAAAGAAAAAGGTCCAGCGCCAATTATGGAGCAATTGTTCACCGTGAATGGTGAAATGTTGCACAAGCGTCCAGAAATGATTGCTGATGGCTACAAGTTGGGTGACTCTATTTTAGGCAAAATATTGCATGCAAAATATAGTCGTTATATGCAGCAAATAGCTCAAGAAGAGCCCGAGTTAATTGCAGAATTAATTGAAACCGGCGCTCGTTTTAGCCATCACAGTTCTATTGCTCCTACAGGAACAATTTCTCTGTCATTAGCCAATAACGCCAGCAATGGCATAGAGCCTAGTTTTGCTCATCATTATTCGCGTAATGTGATACGTGCCGGTAAAAAATCAAAAGAAAAGATCGATGTATTTTCTTTTGAATTATTGGCCTATAGGGAAATGATTAATCCTAAGGCCATGCCTTACAGTGAAGATCCAGATCAAAAGCTACCTGATTACTTTATTGCGGCGGATGATGTGAGTCCTAAGCAACATGTTGATATACAAGCCGCTGCGCAAAAATGGATAGATTCGTCTATTTCCAAAACAGCGAATGTGCCTACCGACTTTCCTTATGAAGACTTTAAGTCTATTTATGAATATGCTTACGATAAAGGCTTAAAAGGTTGCACGACCTTTCGCTTTAATCCTGAAGTATTTCAAGGCGTACTGGTTAAAGAATCTGATTTGGAAAATACCACTTATCAATTTACCTTAGAAGATGGCCACGTCGTCGAATTTAAAGGCAACGAAGATGTCGAGTACGATGGTGAAATTCATAGTGCCGCGAATTTATTCGACGCCCTGAAAGAAGGTTATTACGGAAAGTTTTAAGCTACGCTGCGGACTTAATATTAAACAGAGATATGAACATGACACATAAAATTGCCAAAAAAATCGTCAGCTACAAAGTAGTGACTAAAGAGACTAGCGAGCCGGTTAAACCCGAGTTATCGCTAGAAAGTATGCACGAAAATGTAGAGCGCCCAGAAGTATTGTTAGGCTCTACGTATAAGATTAAAACCCCCCAGTCCGAACACGCGCTCTATATTACTATTAATGACATGGTGCTTAATTTAGGCACCACTCATGAAGAACGCCGGCCTTATGAAATCTTTATCAACTCCAAAAATATGGAGCATTTTCAGTGGGTGTTGGCACTGACACGCGTTATTTCAGCAGTATTCCGTAAGGGTGGGGATGCTTGCTTTTTGGTTGAAGAAATGAAAGGTGTGTTTGATCCTCGTGGTGGTTATTTTAAGAAAGGCGGTATATTTATGCCTTCATTAGTGGCTGAAATTGGTTATGCGATTGAATCACATCTAAAGCATATAGGCATGATCAAACCCGATGTCATGACCGATCATCAAAAAAAGTTTTTAGATGAAAAGCGCCGTGAGTTTGAAGCGCAACATGGTGAATCAGAAGGTCAGGCATTCCCCGAAAAAGCCATACTTTGCCAAAAATGCAGCACCAAAGCCATGGTGATGATGGATGGTTGTATGACTTGCCTAAATTGCGGCGAAAGTAAATGCCAATAAAGGGTTAGCATTTATAGACTTTAATTATCTGTGGGAGCGGCTTTAGCCGTTTCCACAAACAATGCTCAAGTTATTATATTTTTATTCTTAAGACACCAATTCCATCAACTTGCCATAATTACTCACTACATCATACTTAACTTGGTCAGAAGTGATTTTGCTAAAAAACTTTTTGGCGCATTCAATTTTACAATCTTCAATTTTTCTTAAATCCATTGATGACATTGAGCCTTTGGTTTCGGCGACAAAGTAGATGTGCTTTACTGTGCCTGCTTTAAAAGAAATAGCCCAGTCCGGATTGTAGTCGCCTACGGGTGTGGGTATGGAAAAACCCTTCGGCAGTTTGGCATAAACCACCACATCGGTGCAGGTATCTAACTCTTTAACAAACTCACGTTCAATGCTGGAGTCGGTAAACACATAATCATAAATATGGTGCTTTAATATGTCCCCCGTTTTGCTTAAATCCACTTTGCGTTTATCTTGGGTAAAAATATCTAGGCTATGGGTATCGGCAATGGCGTCATAAGTCAAATGTTCTACGATCACCGTGGCTTTTTGCTCATTGATCAATACTGAGGTTTTTTCTATAAAGTCTTCAGGGTTGGTTGGGTATTTACTGAAAGTATCCACCTTTATGCCTTGGAGGATACTGGCAATAGTACGGCGCGTAAGTTTTGTCTGTTCTGCCAATTTACCGATCAGGTCGTATTTAACGGCAGAATGGATAGAGATTTTATTCGACTGTGTGGTTGTCTTGATAACCTTAAATGAATCCCCTTGGGTAACGGCGTCATAAGTGGCTTGTTCTTCTTGCACGCCGGTTTGGATAGTGTATTGCAGAGTGGTTACGCGCAAGGCTTTATCCAGCTCTGCTACGCATTTATTGATCAATTCAGGGGTTTTAAAATCGACGACATAAGCGGCTTTGTGGTTAATGCGATTCCAAAGTTCCTTGAATTCTTGCTTATCAAAATTGCTGTTAAGCGGATTGCTTTTACTGTTGCGGCCATCTTCTATTACAGGCAATTGTGCGTCACTAAATACACTATCAATCAGCTTATAGACTTGTTCTGTATAGACTGCCAGTTCTGGCGGCAAGTCGGCAAGTTGCCCGGCTTTTTTGGCTTCGTGATACGTGGTGGTTATTTTATCGTTATCATCCGTGTAATCGTTTTTCAGTAAATATTTATAAATCTGCTTGGCCAGGTGCGGCGTAACCTCAACATCACCGGTTTCTGTTGTCAGCACTTTGCCGGTAAAAAAGCGTTCATTAGCAATGCGGGGACGTGCAGATAGTGACGCACTCATATCGCTTTGCAAGGCTTTTACAAAATCCGTGTAACTTTCGCTGGTCACTACCGTTAGTACATTGACATCATGAACCGTGGCGGGGTTATCCATTCGCTCGCCGTTTTGGTCAACCGACAAGCGCATACCACGACCGACTTCTTGACGGCGTGAGATGGTATTATCGCTGTGCTTAAGGGCGCAAATCACAAAGACATTGGGATTATCCCAACCTTCCCGCAAGGCTGAATGCGA
>CAIVYW010000292.1 GCA_903910205.1 uncultured Methylococcaceae bacterium
ACATCAGGATATTCATTGGCATCCTTAATGAGTTGTGCAATTTCGGCTTGATTGGTTTTGTCAGTGCTACCTATCCAAGCGCCTTGTATCATAGTGAGGCCGTATTTACGGGCAAGGACAGGGACGTTTTGCATGCCGTCTAAACTGGCATAAGTACGTATACTATGGGTTTGATCAGCCAATAACTGTAAATCCGCATCAATTTGTTCAGTGCTGGGATAGACCTTGGTTAACGGGCTTTGGCCTTCGCGAAACGGTGCAAAAGAAACACTGCTGATTTTGCCATCAGGCACATCAATACCAACGTCCTGAGGCAGATTACTTAACCATGCCAGTAAGCCATTAACCGTTACAATGAGTAAAAAGAATAGTAGTAGTCGAGTTATTTTCATGAAAACCGGCAATAGGGCAGTGAGAAGGTGGCTATCATAACGTATTAAGCTTGTTTTATGTTAAATGGCGTATCGTCATTGATGATGGCTAACACAAATTATTTGCTACACATTTAAAGAACATAAAGGTAGACTCAGATTTAATTAGTAGTATCACTGAATCTCATAATATTATGGCTGCAACAACTCTATTTGATAAAAACTGTACTCAATGTCCGCGTCTGCATCAGTTTTTAGTTGAGGTCAAAGCGAGTTACCCTGATTATTATGCGCGTCCGGTTGCGCCTTTTGGGGATGAACATCCGCAATTATTGATTGTAGGCTTAGCGCCAGGTATGCATGGTGCTAATGCAACAGGACGGCCCTTTACCGGTGATTATGCAGGATTGCTGCTTTATGAAGCACTTTACGAGTTTGGTTATAGTAACCAAGCTAAGTCTGAATCCTTGTCGGATGGTTTGATACTTAAGCATTGCCGTATTACCAACGCCGTTAAATGTTTGCCGCCTCAAAATAAACCCATAGGTTCTGAAATAACACAGTGCAATACTTTTTTGGCAGCAGAACTAAATACTTTGGCTAAACAAGTAGTTGTTCTAGCGTTAGGCACGGTAGCCCATCAAGCAGTATTAAAAGCGTATGATTTAAAATTGAGTAGCGCTAAGTTCGCTCATAACGCACAACATGCCTTACCTAGCGGACGCACTCTGATCGATTCTTATCACACTAGTCGCTATAACATTCAGACTAAGCGTTTGACTAAGAGTATGTTTTTTGATGTCTTTCGTAGTATTGACGAGTTATTGAAAAAATAATTTCAAAATTAATGAAGACACGCTGAGTTTTAGCTGATATTATCTAGCCAACTTGGAAATCCGCATAACTAAGAGACTAATTAAAGGCTGTACTTTAAGCGAGTAGTGATTAGATAGGGCTTCAAGAGGCTGAAGCTGGGTACTATTAAGGCTATCCATTAAGTTACAGAGATCATCATAAAGTTATTCAACTGAAAGTCGTACTTGTTCTTTAATGCTAGATACTGGCAACTACACACATACTCATGATAAAAATGGTTAAAAACTTATATAACTACCGCGAACTGATCGCTGCCTTAGTTTGGAAAAATATTGTTATTCGTTATAAGCAATCTTATTTAGGTATATTGTGGGCGGTGTTAAAGCCAATAATGTTGATGCTTATTTTTACCTTGGTAAGAAGTTTTGTAGGTATCGATACCGGCAATATTCCTTATCCGATACTGACTTTTGCAGCTCTGCTGCCTTGGGTTTTTTTTCAGGAGTCAGCGTCGGAAGGAGTAAATAGCGTAACGTCTAATGCGGCCTTAATTAAAAAAATATACTTTCCTCGCGAAGTCTTTCCGATTACCGCGATGGTGACAAAAATAGTGGAGTTGGCAATCAGTTTTGGCATTCTAGGAGCCATGATGATTTATTATAAGATGATGCCTACTGTTTACAGTTTATGGGTTCCGATTGTTGTTTTTTACACGATGATGGTTGCCTTAGGTATTAGTTTTTTTGGTGCCGCTATTAATGTTTATTACCGCGATATGTCTCAGGCTTTGCCGGTAGTGTTATCGTTATTAATGTATGGCTCACCGGTTATGTATCCATTGAGTTTGGTACATCAAAAACTTATTGTAGAGCAGGCGGCAGGTCATTGGTCTAATAATTTGTATACGCTCTATACCTTAAATCCATTAGCAGGCATTATCGATAGTTTTCAGCGAGTCATGCTTAAGGGCTTAGCCCCAGATTTTGAGGCGCTTTATCCCGGCGTGGTTTTAACGTTAGTGATATTGCCATTCAGTTATGTGTTTTTTAAGCGCGCTGAAAATTGGTTTGCAGATGTTATTTAAAGCTCTACGCCATTTCACTTTGTCACCTAACGTTACGGTTAAATATTGCTATGCCTATTATTGAAGTTAATCATTTAACCAAAGAATACCAGTTGGGACATATAATCAGCCTTAAAGAAAATGTAGCTAACGCTTATAGGCGCATGGCTGGTAAAGCTATCCATAAAAGAGAAGACTTTAAAGCCTTAGATGATGTCAGTTTTAGTATAGAGCAGGGTGAGGTGGTTGGTATCATTGGTCATAATGGCGCAGGGAAAAGCACCTTGCTTAAACATTTGGCCAATATATCAAAACCGACCAAAGGTAACGTTATTGTCCGTGGCAGCGTAGCTCCGCTGATAGAAGTTGGGGCGGGTGTTAATCCAGAATTAACAGGTCGAGAAAATATCTATTTGAATGGTGCTATTTTAGGTATTCCTAAAAAAATCATTCAACAAAAGCTGGATGAGATTATTGCATTTTCAGAGTTAGAACAATTTATTGATACGCCCGTTAAGCGTTATAGCTCTGGCATGACCGTTAAATTAGGCTTTTCAATAGCGACTAGTTTGGATGCCGATATATTGATCGTTGATGAAGTGCTGGCTGTTGGGGATTTAGCATTTCAGCGTAAGTGTTTCGATAGAATGGAAGATATGATTAAGCGACAAGGGAAGACTGTTTTGTTAGTGAGTCATAATATACGACAAATTCAACGTTTGTGTAATCGTGTTGTTTTGCTTGATCATGGACGAATTAATATGGACGGTGAACCTCAAGCTGTTTGTGATAACTTTTATGAACAAAGTGATAGAAAAATAAAAGCGAATATTAACTCAGTCCAGACCGGCACAGAAGATAGTGGTGAAATTGAACTGATTGAAATATATTTTTCAGATCATACTGGGCAAAGAGCAGAAAAGCTCTTTTATAATCATAATTGTTCGATTCATTTTAAAATCAATGTACTTCAAGTATTAGAAGAAGTAACTTTTGGTTTTGGCTTTCATACGACAGATTTTCTTTACTTAACCACCCATAACAGCGAAGAGCAATTGTGTATTAATCATCTTACTGAAGGATATCATGAGATTAAATGCAAAATATTTCAATTACCACTTCTGCCTGGGATATATTCAGTTCGTTTTGGTATAACTGCAGGTAAGGCAGCGCGAGACGTATTTTATGGTGAAAGTCTTAAACATTTTATGGTAGCAGGTGATATACCCATTACTAAACGAGATGGATTTTTTGCATTGGATGCTCACTGGAAACTCGAAAATAATAAAGCCACAGAATTGCAAATCATTTCAATGGCTGAAGCCTGAATAATACCTAGCAAAATAGCTTATGCTGAGTGTTGTAGTCACATAATTCTCTAATATAATGAAATGACTAACGAAAATACACATAATGCCCTTCCTAAAATTTCTGTAATTATCCTTAACTGGAATGGTAAAGAAGACACGCTTGAATGCTTGGCATCGGTCAAACAACTCGACTATTCAAATTATAAAATAGTCTTGGTCGATAATGGTTCTGTTGATGACTCGGTGGATGCGATTTTAACACAACACCCAGATATAACAGTTTTGCAAACGGGTGTGAATTTGGGTTATGCAGGTGGTAATAATGTAGGAATCCGTTGGGCGCTGAAACAAGGAACAGATTATATTTTGTTATTGAATAATGACACTATTGTTGCTGCCGATTTATTGAGTGCGTTTGTCAATGCAGCTAATCAGTTACCTACTGGGTCTGTATTAGGTGCAAAAATTTATTTTTACGATAAACCTGACATACTCTGGTTTGCAGGAGGTCGTTGGCAAGTTAACAATAATAAATTTGAACATATCGGTGGTGGACAATTAGATAACAGTGGGTTTAACAAAATAACACAGGTTGATTATGTAACTGGGTGTGCATTGTTTGTAGATAGCGAAACATTGAAAGAGGTAGGTTTTTTGGATGAAGAATTCTTTCTTTATTTCGAAGAAACTGACTGGTGTTATCGAGCGAGAGCAAAAGGCCATACATGTTACGTTATTCCTAACGCTAAACTTTGGCATAAGGCTTCATCTTCATCGGGTGGGGCATACTCTCCACAAGTTAAATACTTTATGACACGTAATAAATTACTGTGGGCGAAAAAACATCTTCCCTACTCTATACGAATGAGTCTACATCGAGAAAGTTTTCAAATATTACGATGTATCATACTGCCGTCTTGGGTATGGTCAGATGCGGATTTACCTGTAGTTAAAAAAATACTGTGGTGTTCTTCCGATTGGTTAAAGACTATTAATCGAAACATAGCTAATCCTATAAATAAGTCGAGTTTACTTGGTTTACTTGATTATTATTTAGGGAGATTCGGCAATTGTCCTGAGTATATTCGATCACTGAGAAACCAAAAATGAATTATAAGGATGTCATCAAAGAAGTTTATTACCACTCAATATATATATTTTCAAACAAAGAGCCTCATGGTCAAGAACTCATCAACCGCTATCGTTCAAATTATGGCATACCTGTAGAAGTTGCTCTTACTGAGGAAGTTATTCTTAAACATTGGAATCTAGAAAAACAACTTACTCAAGAGTTATTGGATTCTACACCGACTACTCGCTGGGATGTATTTGAACGTTGTTACACAACGTTATATTCAAATCTTGAATGGCTAAACCAATATATTGACAGAGATAAAGAAATTTCTCCTGATATTTTATACAAAGACTGGGCATATTTAATCGGATCACCCTCTAAAAAAGTTTATGAAGTAGGTTCGGGGCGAGGAGAAATGATTAGTTACTTAGCTGGCCTAGGGCATGAATGCAAAGCCACAGAAATTACTCGTGAACGAGGAGAAAAACATGTCTCGTCTGAATTTGATAACCTTGAATGGGGTATTTCTGACGGGGTTAATTTTGAACAATTTGAATCATTAGATAGCTATGATTTTGTTATATCCAATCAAGTTATTGAGCATATTCATCCCGATGATTTAGCTGAACATTGTAAAAATATTCATTCGATTCTCAAGTCAGAAGGAAAATATATAGTCTGTGCTCCACATGTTTGGCATGGTCCTGCTGATATTTATGCTGTATTCAAATTAGATAAAGCTATCGGTATGCATCTGAAGGAATATACAAATTTTGAAATATATAAATGTTTAAAAGAAGCTGGATTTAAAAAGGTTTCGTCAATTTATAGAGTCCCAAAAATGCTAAGACAATTTTTTGGACTTAAAGATATTCCGCGAGTCTCTTCAGTTTTTATCGTTTATTTATTTTTAATAGAAAAAATATTTTCATTAGTTCCTAGGAGTTTAGTCGACCGAAAAATAAAATCTTTCGCAAAGACTCTACTATTTTCAAATAATACATTTTTTGTAGCCCAAAAAGATTATCACTGAATGTTTAATTTATAAGGAATTCTGTCAATTAAACTGTCGTTAGCCATTGAAATAACCATTGATACATTGTAATAAACTAAGGTAAGAAAAATAATGAATATCCTTTTTATTGATAGCGGCCTGCCCATGTCAGACCGCTCATCAGCGGATTTACGTATGTACACCATACTTGAGCTTCTAGCGGGACAGGGTCATGAATGCCATTACTTTATTAATAATTACACAGGGTGGTCGCAGAATAAAGTTTCCCCTGCTGATTTAATCCGCTATCGACATTCACTAGAAGCATTGAGTATACAGCTTCATACACACAATATGGATCGTACACTGCTAAATTATGATTTTGATGTTATCTATTTTAAATATTTTTATCCGGC
>CAIVYW010000293.1 GCA_903910205.1 uncultured Methylococcaceae bacterium
CATTTGCAGCATAGTTAATGTGTTATTTTTAAAACAGACTCATCTGAAAATTTAAAATTTTCCAGATGACAGTAGAATTGCTTTTAGCCCTGACTTATTTTCGGACAGCCTCCTAGGCAATTAACCTCACAAAGTCCAAAAACTGTCATCGTGCCCTAACTTATGAAGATACTGAATATTCATTTCAACACTGACTAAGAGGCATTACCCGCATGACAGCCATTGACTACCACAGTATTATAACTATTGAACAAGGCAAACGCAGCGGTAAACCCTGTATTAGAGGTTTAAGAATTACTGTTGATGACATTCTTGATTGCTTTGCTTCTGGTATGAGTGAGCAAGAGATTTTAGAAGATTATGATTATTTAACTCAAGATGATATTAGGGCATGCTTTGCTTATGCAGCCGATAGAGAGCGCCATAGTCGAGTTATTAGCGCATGAAGTTATTATTTGATGAGAACCTATCGCCTAAAATGGTACTAGCTTTAGAAGATATTTTTCCTCATTCAGCGCATGTAGATAGAATTGGGTTAGGTGATGATTCTGATGATGCCGTATGGCAATATGCTAAAGAAAACGGCTTTATGATCGTTAGTAAAGACTCTGACTTTTATGAAAAGAGCATTTTCTTTGGGCATCCTCCAAAGATAATTGTAATAAAAAGCGGTAACTGCACGAATCGACAAATTCAACTTACCCGAATTCATATAATAAATGCACTGCCACTTAACAACATGACTAACTACTAAGGTTCGATTGAAAACCAGCGCATAAAATAAAAGTATTGAATGATAGTAATTCCCAGCAATAAAAAAAGTTATAGAGTGTTAGAATACCAGGCAGCACATTATCGGCTGGATTTAAAGTTACCAGCAATTAAACTATGCACTAACAGTGACTGTTTAAAGTCAATTAATTGATGGGGTCGGCACTCAACTCTAAAGAGTTTTTCGACCTGATTAACAATACGATCTCTGAGGGCACTATGCGGAATCTGAAGTTCTTACCTATCGCGTTAGGCGCGACACTTGTTATTACTTTCATTTTATATGTCGTTTTTCATTTCATATTTATTGATCTATTTGTTGACTTGTGGTGGTTTCAATCTTTAAAGCTTAATGCTTATTTTTGGTTACGCTTACTCTATAAGTTTTTTCTATCGGGTGGCGTCACGGTGGCATTCTTCGCTATCTTCTTTTTTCATTTTTGGATAGCCTCTCGATATCTGGGCTTAAACCCGCCCGATGAAGTTCTTAATAATGCAGATCAACGTCAGCGCTTTCAGCGCTTTGCTGATATGTTTATGAGTGGCTCAGTAAAAATCTATACACCCATCTCTTTAGCGCTCGCTATTTTTGTCGCCCTACCTTTTTATAATCAGTGGGAGGCATCGCTACTTTATTTCTTTGGCACCGATTCTGGAGTAACAGAAAGCATTTACGGCCGTGATGTTAGCTTTTATTTACTTTCTTACCCTATTTACATACTCATTCAAAAAGAACTGCTCATCACCAGCGGTTTAATCTTTTCATCAGTTGGCGTACTTTATTGGTTAGAACATATTTTTGTACCTAATCAAAACAAAGAATTTCCTATAGGAGCCAAAGTCCATTTAACTTTATTAATCAGCTTTGTAGTAGCCTTTGTGGTATGGGGTTTCTTGCTGGAGCGGTATGCTCTTTTATATACCAACGCCTATGAACCGACATTTTATGGTCCAGGTTTAGTAGAAATACGCTATAAATTACCGCTGATATGGTTTGCTATTATCACTTTTGTGGCGACAGCAGTATCGGCTATCTTATTTATTTTTTCAGAAAAACATCGTATCAAAGCACCTTTTTTAATCACACTGACTGCGTTTCTTTGCGTATTGGGATTGCCAAAAATTCAGGCGATACCTAATGCGATTCAAAAATATATCGTTAATCCAAATCCAGTTAAATCTAACAAGCCGTATATGCAGTTGAATATTGACTCAACGTTAGCGGCTTATGATTTAAAAAATATTAAAACGGTTGATATGACTATAAAGCTGGATGCAGCTAAGGACATTGAAACCTGGAGTACACAAAAGCATTTTGAGAATATTCCGGTATGGGATAGAGAATTTATCATTGATAGCTATAAGCAATTACAAGAAATAAGACCTTATTACAATATTCTATCGGTTGATGAAGATCGATATTTTATTCTCGATCATACAAGGCAAGTTGATATAGCGGCCAGAGAAATTAATACCTCTAAGCTACCACGAGAAGCTCAAAATTGGGAAAATATCCATTTACGTTATACACATGGTTATGGTGCGGTAGTCACTCCAGCCGCTCAAGATGCTGATAACCCATTGGTTTGGTATTTGCGTGATTTAAACATGCATTCCGATGTGGGTCTTAATGTTATGCATCCCGATATTTACTACGGTCTGGAGCATTATGATTATGCCATCGTACCTAATAAACTGAAGGTCGAAGGTATTGCCGGAACTGATCCTGGCATTATAGAAGAATACCATGGTCAAGGTGGGGTTCCGATTCCATCTTTATTTAGAAAAGCATTATTTGCACTTTATTTTAAAGATGAAAAAATATTCTTTTCAACAAACATTTCTAACGAAAGTAAGGTCAAAATACACCGAAATATTACCGAGCGCATAAATCATTTAACGCCCTTTTTACATCTTGATAAAGATCCCTATTTGGTCTTAACCAAGGATCGATTTTATTGGATACAAGATGCTTATACCTTATCGGATAAATATCCAGTATCTAAACCTGCTGAAGCCGATTTTTTGGCTGGTCATCAAAAATTTAACTACATACGCAATTCCGTTAAGATTGTCGTAGATGCCTTTGATGGTGATGTGGATTTTTATATCTCTGATCCTTCAGATGCCATTATTCAGGCGTATTACAATGCTTATCCAGGCTTGTTTAAAAATCTGGACGAAATGCCTGTGGAGTTAAAGCAGCATTTACGCTATCCGCGTGATCTGTATTATTTACAAATGAAAGTGTATGCCAAATATCATCAGCAAAACCCTGAGTTGTTTTATGAGCAAGCAGAAACTTGGGCGCAGGCGAATGTAAGAGAGCAACCGGTCTTACCGTATTATCAAACCATGGATTTTGGTAATTGCAATGATACCGAGGAGTTTGTATTAATTAATCCTATGACGCCCGTCAACAGAACTAATCTGAGTATGATTGGTGTAGCAAGCACCTTAGATAAGACTAAATGTGGTTTAGATTATAAGCCCAATATTACCGTTTATAAGTTTGGTAAAGATGTACAGGTTAATGGTCCGGCACAAGTTGAGGCTTTAATTAACCAAGATCCTGATATTTCTGAACAAATCACCCTTTGGGATCAGCATGGTTCGGTTGTTGAAATGGGCCGTATGATCATTTTACCTATGGGTAATACCGTGCTTTATGTGCATCCTATTTACATGGCTTCAACCAAAAACAAGATTCCTGAATTAACGAGAGTAATTGTGTCTGTGGGTAATGAGACCATTATGGATACTACTTTGTGGTCGGCTTTTAATCGCTTAAAACAAATCTTTATCAAGAATGCGGCGGAAAGCGATGGCACAGAGACACCTAAAGCGATTTTGAAACCGAAAAGCAATTAGTTTTGTAGGTCGGGTTAGGCGCTAGCCGTAACCCGACAATCAGAACCTTCAAATGAACAACATTCACTAGCTCTATGATTATTTCTGTTGTTATTCCTACTTATAATCGCCGTGACTTACTAAACAGAGCCTTATTGTCGGTCTTTGCTCAACGTTTGCTACCAACTGAAATCATCGTCATAGATGACGGCTCTACTGACGATACAGAACTGATGATAGCCAAAGAATTTCCATCAGTACGCTATTATCGCCAAGAAAATGCAGGTGTTAGTAGCGCTAGAAATGTAGGTATACATCATGCCAAAGGTGACTGGCTGGTTTTTTTAGATGCAGATGATGAATGGCTGCCTGATAAATTAAGCCAGCAAAGCAAGGCGTTGCTCGCCAATCCTGAATATAAGGTTTGTCATACGGAAGAAATGTGGATACGTAATGGCATACGAGTCAATCCCGCTAAAAAATACACTAAAACGGGTGGCTGGATATTCAATGAGTGCTTACTATTATGCGCGATTTCGCCATCGACTGTGATGATCCACCGCTCAGTGTTTGATGCTGTCGGTGTGTTTGATACCGATTTTCCAGTCTGTGAAGATTACGATCTATGGCTTAGAATCACTGCAAACTATCCGGTGTTATTGATTGCCGAGCCGCAGATAAAAAAGTACGGAGGACATGAGGATCAGTTATCGCAAAAGTATTGGGGTATGGATAGATTTCGTATCAAAGCCCTGCAAAAAATCATTGATAGCGGTCAGTTGTCTCAAGAAAACCAACAGTCCGCTATCAGCTTATTATTAACAAAAGCTCAGATTTATCTGGAGGGCGCTATAAAACGAGAAAAGACCGAAGAGGCCGATTATTACCGGCAACTCATGACTCGTTATTAATAGTCGTTATTCAGTCTTGCTCTCTAAAGCGGATAGTAAGACCTTGCAGGAAATTTCTAATAATTTGGTCACCGCATTCGCGATAGTTTTTATGGCCTTTTTGTCTAAAAAAAGCACTCAGCTCGCCTTTTGATATTTGAAAGTCCGCGAGCTTTAAGGTAGATAGCATATCGTCTTCTTTGAAGTCTAAGGCGATTCTAAGTTTTTTAAGTATGCTGTTATTGGTGAGTGGTAATTCAGCAGGCTTAGTTTGGCCGTGCGGAGTTTCTAGCACACCTCTTTTAAAGGTAATTAGACCTTTTAAAAACGCATCCATACGATTATTATCCAGTTCAATATAACCTTCTAGGTTATCTTTTTTAAGTAGATGCAATAACTCATCTCGCTCAATAATTACATCATTTAAGGCAAATATTTCAATCATAGTTTGGTCGTTAAGCTCTAAAGCATAGCGTACCCGGCGTAATACATCGTTGTTAATCATAGTTTATTGGCTCGAAGATGTTAGAAGACACGATGTGAATCGTGATTTGTTTTGTGTAATGTCTAAGCAGATCGTAGGATGGGTAGAACAACGTGAAACCCATCACACCATCGCACAATGATGGGTTTCGCTGTCGCTCTACCCATCCTACAGATATTTTATTGCTCCCAAGTCTGCGTTCTAGATCATTAATCCCTTAACAATTCATTAATCCCAGTCTTGCTGCGGGTTCTTTCATCAACTTGTTTGATAATAACTGCACAGTAAAGACTGTAGCTACCGTCTGCTGAAGGTAAATTACCTGATACGACCACTGAACCTGCTGGAATACGACCAAAACTAATTTCACCAGTCATGCGGTTGAAAATTTTGGTGCTTTGACCGATATAAACGCCCATAGAAATAACACAGCCATCTTCAACAACAACGCCTTCTACGATTTCAGAACGAGCGCCAATAAAACAGTTGTCGCCAATAATAGTAGGGCCTGCTTGTAAAGGCTCTAAGACGCCACCGATGCCTACGCCACCTGAAAGATGTACATTTTTACCGATTTGCGCACAAGAACCGACTGTGACCCAGGTATCAACCATAGTGCCGCTGCCTACATAAGCGCCGATATTCACGTAAGAAGGCATCAATATAGCACCAGGGGCGATATAAGAACCGTGACGAGCCACCGCATTAGGCACAACACGCACGCCTGCTTTAGCGAAATCTTCTTCCGTGTAATTAGAATATTTGCATTCGACTTTATCGTAATAACGCGTATTGCCGCCATCCATTAGGCGGTTTTCGTTGATTCTGAAGGATAAAAGTACAGCTTTTTTTAGCCATTGATGAGTAACCCAGTCGCCGTCGATTTTCTCAGCGACTCTTAAGCTGCCTTGATCAAGCAAATTAAGAGTTTCAGTCACAGCCGCGCGAATCTCTGCTGAAACGTTGGCGGGTGTAAGATCTAAGCGTTGTTCAAAAGCGTCGTTAATGATATTTTCAAGTTGTGACATGATTCTTCTTTATAGTGTGTTAAGGAAATTTTTAATACGATGAGCGGCAGCTATGCAGTCATCCAGTGGAGCAACTAGGGCAATTCTAACATGGTTGAGGCCAGGGTTTAGTCCTTGAAATTCACGGGACAAAAAACTACCTGGCAGCACAGTAATATTTTCGCTAGCAAAAAGCTGCTGGGCAAAATCAGTATCTGAAATCTGCCTCAATTCCCCTTTATCAAAGGGGGAAGCCGAAGGCTGAGGGATTTTCAACCAGACATAAAATCCAGCTGATGGTTTATTAATAGTGCAGACTTCTGCCAGTATGGCTATGAAGGCGGCAAATTTTTCACGGTATAAGCGACGATTTTCGATCACATGCTCTTCATCCTGCCATGCCTTAATGCTGGCATATTGAGTAGGTAAAGGCATGGCGCAACCTTGATAGGTACGATATTGAAAATACTGATTTAATAGCTCAGCATCCCCTGCAACAAACCCCGAACGTAAACCTGGTGCATTAGAACGCTTAGATAAGCTATGAAAAACCACGCAACGTTTAAAGTCATGATGGCCCATGTGATAAGCCGTTTGCAGTAAACCGGCAGGAGGTTGTTGTTCATCGTCATACAATTCGCTATAGCACTCATCAGAGGCTATGACAAAATCGTATTGTTCCGCCAAGTTAATGAGTTTTTCATGATCCGCAGCACTCATCACTGCACCACTAGGATTACTTGGTGAACAAATATAAATCAGTTGGCAGCGTTGCCAAATGTCTACCGGCACAGCATCAAAATCAGGCAAATAACCTGACTCAGCTAGCGTATTTAAAAAATAGGGTTCTGCTCCTGCTAATAATGCCGCACCTTCGTATATCTGATAAAAAGGATTAGGC
>CAIVYW010000294.1 GCA_903910205.1 uncultured Methylococcaceae bacterium
ATTTTGGTCAGGCATTGGCTTATTACTATGGGGATTTCTGGCTGTTAGCACTATCGACAATGTCGTACGTCCATTAGTCATTAGCGGTGCTGGTCGAGTGCCTTTTCCCATCGTATTATTCGGAGTGCTCGGAGGCTTATCCGCTTTCGGTGCTATCGGGATTTTTTTAGGTCCCGTGATTTTGGCAGTATTGCTATCTGTTTGGCAGGCTTGGCTACAACTACAGCAAAAAGAAGAGGTTTCAGTTGATCGTTCTCAACCAATCTGGCATAGCCTATCGACAGAAGCCGTCATTCAAGAATTGACCTCAAACTCTATCTTGGGCTTAAGTGCAGACGAGGCTAATAAACGCTTAAAGCAATACGGCGCTAATAGACTTACAGAAATAGCACCCCGCTCTGCTTTACATTTATTGCTATCTCAATTCAAGGGTATCCTTATTCTTGTGTTGCTTGCAGCGGCACTTTTAGCCACGACTATAGGTGACATAAAAGACGGCCTTGTTATTTTAGTGGTTGTGATTATCAATGCCTTGTTGGGATTTTATCAAGAATTTCAAGCTGAAAAATCGTTGACCGCCCTAAAAAATATGCTCCCTTTACAATCCATTGTTCGTCGCAATGGACAAACACTAGAGATATTGGCAGACCAATTAGTACTTGGCGATATAGTCATACTCGAAGCGGGCAGAAAAATACCTGCGGATGGTCGCATCCTGTTTGCACAAGCCTTAGAAGTTGACGAATCGTCGCTGACAGGAGAATCAACACCTATTACGAAACACCATAGTAAGCTTGAAAAAATATCACTAGTCCTCGCAGAACGAAGCAACATGCTTTATATGAACAATTCAGTGACCCATGGACATGGAGAAATGATAGTGACAGCTACGGGCATGAATACCGAAATAGGCAAGCTTGCAAACTTACTAGCGCAAACCGAAGAAGGTGCTACACCACTACAAGCTCAGCTAGATAGTCTAGGTAAACGTTTAGCTGTCTGTGCGCTGGCCATTATTGTTATGCTATTTATAAGTGCCTTAGCGCGTGGAGAACCGCTGCTGCTGACCGCCTTTAATACGATCGCTTTAGCCGTTGCCGCCATACCAGAAGGCTTGCCTGCCGTTGTAACAGTCACACTAGCCTTGGGGATGCATCGAATGGCGCGTCAGCGCGCTATCGTTAAACGTTTGGCATCCGTTGAAACCTTGGGCTGTACAACCGTCATCTGTACCGACAAGACCGGTACCTTAACTGTTAATCAAATGACAGTACGTACCTTTTTTTATAAGAATCAGGTCTATAAGGTTAGTGGTGAAGGTTATGAGCTTAGCGGTAAAATTTCACCAAATTGTTCGCCAGAAGAAGATTCTAATCTGCTGTTACCGCTAGTGCTTTGTAATAATAGCCATGTACGCGGCGATCAAGTGTTAGGCGACCCCATGGAGGCTGCCTTATTGGTACTTGCCGCCAAAGCAGGCATCAACCAAAAGCAAGTCATTGATCAATGGCCTAGAATTGCAGAAATTCCATTTGATGCAAAACATAAATTCATGGCCACCTTTCATCAAAAGGGTGATGAAATCAAAGTCTTTGTTAAAGGCGCACCTGAAGTATTACTAAAGCTCTGTCAAACCACGACCCATGACCATCAATACCTTGAAGATACTTTTCTGGCTCAAAATGAGCTTATCGCTAGCGCCGGTTATCGAGTACTAGGCGTCGCCGAAACCACACTACCATCCACTTCATTTCAAACCGATGCGGATTTATTTCACTACATCGAAAACCTTAACTTTATCGCACTCATAGGCTTAATGGATCCGCCCAGAGCTGAAGTAAAGGAAGCTATCAAACTCTGTCGGCAAGCAGGCATTGCCGTTAAAATGATTACTGGCGATCAAAAAATAACAGCCGTTGCGATAGCGCAAGAACTCGGCTTAATGGCTAATGTCATTGAAGGTGAAGCGCTTGCGGCTCTAAATGATCAGGCATTGGCTAACTGCATTAACGCTATAGATGTTTTCGCACGCATAGCACCTGAACAGAAAGTACGTATTATTAAAGCGTTAAAAGCCAATAACCATATCGTTGCTATGACGGGCGATGGTGTTAATGATGCTCCTGCTTTAAAAATAGCCGACATCGGTATTGCCATGGGCATCACCGGCACCAATGTTGCGCAGGATGCAGCCACGATCATATTAACGGATGATAATTTTACAACTATCGTCATGGCCGTTAAAGAAGGTCGAAATGTTTACGACAATATCGTTAAATTTGTTCGCTTCCAGCTTTCAACTAATATAGGTGCAATACTCACCGTTGCTTTAGCACCTTTACTGGGATTGCCCGTTCCTTTTACTGCCATACAACTATTGTGGATTAACATTATCATGGATGGCCCACCTGCCCTGTCTCTGAGCGGAGATCCCGCTCACCCAGAGAGTATGTTGGCAGCACCCCGAGATCATAACAATCGCATACTTTCATGGCCGCGCTTAGCTAATTTATTGAGCTACGGAATGATCATGGCCATAGGTACTTTGGGTGTTTTATACTATGGCTTACAAACAGGCGATCATCTCCATGCTACTTCACTTGCCTTCACTACCTTTGTATTGTTTCAAGTCATTAATGTTTTCAATGCACGATCTGAAAAAAGCAGTATCTTTAACCGAGATCTCTTTGCCAACAAAATATTGTGCTTGGCCATTACGTTGGTGGTGTTCTTACAAATCGTGGTTATTCATTGGCCGCCTGCACAAGTGCTGTTTCATACCACCACATTAACACTGACTGATTGGTTAATCGCATCATCGGTTGCAACATCGGTACTGTTTTTTGAGGAGTTACGGAAAGTAATCATAGCCCTCCTATCAACATTAAAAACCAATAACACTAGGGTTAGTCAAAACCTAAAAATATGACGCTTCATTTAATGATCATTGCTTTAATGGCTTAGCCCTGCTAAAACATAAGCAATTCAGAGCATTGTAGCGCAGCCTACAAATCAATGACTTAATGGGTATTAAAATTTTATTTTTCCGGCTATTTAAGC
>CAIVYW010000295.1 GCA_903910205.1 uncultured Methylococcaceae bacterium
ACAAAAAAATTGATAATTATGCCACTAAAATTAGAAAAAAATTACAAGTAGATACTTTGATTGATCTTGCGCATATAGCAGAAGATTTTGGCTTGATGTAGTGTTAACTATTTGTTAGATAGAATTAATATTGTTTAATAAAAATCAGTTGATATCCAGAAATATGAATTGCCTAGACCGTTTATGATAGCGTAGCTATAAACTTTTTTATCTAGTTCGATAATATGGTAAATACCATAAAAAGTGCTGGTCTAGTCTTGCAACCACGTACCCAAATAATGATGTCGGCAGAAAAAGTTATCTCATGGAGCTATGTAAATTCAGGAATTCTTCCTATATTAATCGGTAACTTTTTCATTGATAATTAACCTATTTTTTTGAATTGAAAGTCTCTACGACCATTCGATTATTGGCGTAATACTTTCATATCAACCTTAGGTTTTAATTATGAAAATCCTTCCATTTCCTATTCGGCTATTACCCGCACTATTAATACTTACTATTTCAGCACCTTTGCACGCTGACAATACTGGGTCAGAAAATCCAGTCTCCTTATTTAATCGCTGGTTTAGTTTGCCAGAACAGCCTACGGCAACAAAGCCTGAAAAAGAAGGCGACAGTAAGGGGGTAGATAAAACACCAAAGACTACAGAAATAATTAAAGCCGCCAATAATAAAGACAAAGAGCTTGTGCCTGATAGATCTCATCCAGTTGATGTATTCGAAATGCCAGAAGTTGAAGTGGTTAGCACAACACCATTAGGCACAACGGGTTTAGCCTTTAAGAAAATTCCCGGTAACGTGCAGTCTGCCGAAGATGAAGATATTAATCGCCATGAAGCTTTTGGTTTGACGGATTTCATGAATCGTCGCTTAGAAAGTGTCAATATTAATGATACCCAGAATAACCCTTATCAACCCGATATTACTTATAGAGGCTTTACGGCCTCGCCACTGTTAGGTACGCCCATTGGTTTATCGGTGTATCAGGATGGGGTTCGCGTCAATGAAGCCTTTGGTGATACCGTTAACTGGGATTTAATTCCCCAAGTGGCAATTGCTAGCATGGAAATGATGCCCGGTTCTAATCCACTCTATGGTTTAAATACCTTAGGTGGTGCCTTATCTGTGAAAACTAAAAGTGGTTTTAGTAATCCAGGTTTTCGTACTCAAGCCAGTGGTGGATCTTATGGTCGTCAAACCTATACAGCAGAATATGGCGGCTCTAAAGATAATTTTGATTGGTATTTTGCAGGAAATATCTTCGATGATAATGGCTGGCGTCCTTATTCACCTACTAGCGTTAATCAAGCCTTCGGTAAAGTGGGTTGGGAAAATGAAAAGACCGATATCGATCTATCTTTTACCTTTGCCGATAATAATTTGCAGGGCGTAGGGCCTACCCCACAAAACATGTTGCAACAAAATTGGAGTAGTTTTTATACCGCGCCTGATGTGACTAAAAATACGCTGTATTTTTTAAATTTGAAAGGCAGTCATAAGATTACTGATCAGTTGCAATTATCGGGGAATACTTATAATCGTAATAACAATAGTTATAGCCTTAACAGTAATACCAATGGGAACTGTACTAACGGAATCACGAGGGGGGGTAGTACACAGTGCTTTGATATTAATAATGCGCCTATAACTGACCCTAGTACCGGCGCACCTATAACTCCTGGCTCTTTTCAAGCCACTAGAGCCCAACAAAATGGCACAGGTGTTAATTTGCAATTGACCTCAGACTATAAAGTTCTGGCGCATGATAATCAGTTAAGTGTGGGGGGCGGTTATAATTACAGTAAGTCTCAGTTTTCCGTTGCTAGTCAAGATGCTATTTTTACAACTAATAATTATGAGGTTGCGACGCAACCATTAAGCACTACAGTCTTGATTAATGGACAAAACGCCTATTCCAATATCTTTGCGACTAATACGTTTTCTTTCTATAGTTGGCTGCATGCTAATAGTTCATTAAATTGGGCAAGAGCTGAGGTGCAAACGTTTGATCAACTCAATGCCTCGACCTCCATTAATTCTTTGAGCGGCAGTAATGTTTTTCAGCGCGTAAACCCTTCTGCTGGCTTAACCTTTCAACCATTAGATGCTTTTTCCTTAGAGACCCCGCTTAAAGAGTTTACGACTTATTTTAATTACAATGAAGGTTTTCGGGCGCCTACCGCCGTAGAAACCAGTTGTGCCAATCCTGATGCGCCCTGTAGTTTGCCGAATAGTATGGCTTCAGATCCACCCTTGAAAGCGGTGGTTTCTCATACGCTAGAAGTCGGTGCGCGTGGTAAATTTAGCCAAGGGCTAAAATGGAATTTTGCCTTATATCAAACACGTAACACCAACGATATTTTATTTCTTAATAGTCCAGGTAGCGTTATCAATGGTTATTTTGCTAATGTCGGTGCAACCTTGCGTCAGGGAATTGAGTTAGGACTAAGTGGTTTGGCGTGGGATAAATTGAACTGGTACACCAGTTATGGTTTCGTTGATGCGACTTACCAAACGACTACTACGCTTAGTAATGCATTAGGCTCAGAAACTGTGACGCCAGGCAGCAAAATACCGAGTATTCCTCAAAGTACCTTCAAGGCGGGTGGTGAATACGAAGTCTTCCATAATTGGTTTTTAGGTAGTGATTTGCAATATGTGGCCAGCCAGTTTGTTCGAGGTGATGACTCCAATCTATATCCCCAAATTCCGAACTACACCATAGTTAATATTAATGCTCGTTATGTGGTCACTAAAAACATTGAACTCTATGCGACGGGTCGAAACGTGCTGGATAACCATTACGCTTCTTTTGGGCAATTAGGTCAAAACCTTTACCAGAACAATGCCAGCACGACTTATATGGGGCCTGGCGCACCGGCTACCGGTTATGCGGGGGTTAGGTTACATTGGGATTAGTTATCTTTTTGAGAGCATCTTTATTCAACCAAGATAATTGATAACTATTCGCATTTAAACAGTAATAAGCCTATAATAAACTCTGCTTTGAAGTGACTTCGTGATGTTCAGGGCCAATGGTTAAACAGGACGTTATTAACGTTTGCCCTAATTTAGTGTTATAAATCAGAGAGTCTCAAGTGCTTATAAAATATCCCTCCTCCCTA
>CAIVYW010000296.1 GCA_903910205.1 uncultured Methylococcaceae bacterium
TGTTGTAGTCTGTTGTAATCTATGGTGTAAGTTTAAATCAAATTTCCAGGTAGATATAGCCGCTCAATGTAAGTGTAGGGTGGATACGCTGGCGCTTATTCACCCTACAAAAACATGGCATAGATTTTTCAACGGCTATTGAAGAAGAGAAGACTCCGCCTGAACATGGCGAAAATCGGGTAAGAACGATCGGTTTGCTGGGCTCTTCTTTGTTAGTGCTTACGGTTATTTAAAGGATAGATGCCCTTACAATTGCTGATTTACAGGGACAATGCTAAATAGCGGAGGGTGGACTAGGAAATGAGTCGTTTTCGTTCAGGCACTCAATATCATTAAAAATACCTTGCGGACTACATTCTGCAAGGTGTAGTCTTCACTCTCAATCAACGTCACTCTATCTTTAAAAGCGCACACAGTATTTAAATCCAGAGGCCAATATCACCTAGTAAAACTGATAAACTAGCGCATAACGACAAGCTTTTTTTCGGTTTTATGGATTTACCTGAGATAATAACAAAAATAATTAACCCTTAACGACGAGACGCAAACTATGTCAACATTTCCTATCGATCTTGGTGCTTATCAGCGCATAACTTTAGATCCCAGCATTAGCACACTGACTGACTCACAAAGAGCCAGCCTTAAAGCCAACATCCAACTTTGTCGTGATGCCATTGTATTCTTTACCGCAACAGGTGCGGCTAGAGGCGTGGGCGGTCATACTGGTGGCCCATACGATACAGTGCCTGAAGTCATGATTATGGATGCTTTATTTCGTGGCTCTGCGAGTCAATTTGTACCTATCTTTTTTGATGAAGCAGGTCACCGTGTAGCGACTCAATATCTGATGTCTACATTAAACGGCGACTTACCTGCTGAACGTTTAATGGAATACCGCGCCGCGCATTCTCATTTACCTGGTCACCCTGAACTTGGCTTTACGCCAGGTGTAAAATTTAGCTCAGGTCGTTTAGGCCACATGTGGCCTTATGTTAATGGTGTCGCTATCGCAAATCCTCGCAAAGTTGTTTTTTGCTTAGGTTCTGATGGTTCACAACAAGAAGGTAATGATGCTGAAGCGGCTCGCTTAGCGGTTGCTCAAGGTCTGAATGTTAAACTGATCATTGATGACAATGATGTCACTATCGCTGGTCATCCTTCCACTTATCTAACTGGCTGTACTACGGCTAAAACCTTGGCAGGCCAAGGCGTTACTGTCTTAGAAGGCGATGGCGAAGATCTTGACGATCTTTACAAACGTATTTGTATCGCTGTCAATACCGATGGTCCTGTGGCTGTGATTAACCATCGCCCTATGTGCCCTGGCATTGTTGGTCTTGAAGGCTCAACTCACGGACATGACGTTATCTCTGTCAAAGTCGCTGTTGAATATTTAGAGTCTCGCGGCCAACAAGCCGCTGCAGATCACCTTAAAGAAATTAAAGCGCCTAAAAATGATGCTGTGTTTCTAGGTTCTAGTGATCGTTGGGATGCTAACCGTAATGTGTTCGGCGATGCCGCTGTTGAAATTTTAGGTCGTCTAAGCGAAGCTGAACGTTACGAAAAAGTCCGCGTTGTTGATAGTGACTTAGAAGGTTCTTGTGGATTGTTCAAAATCCATGCTGCCTTCCCTGAAGTGTTTATTTCTTCGGGCATTATGGAACGTGGTAACTTTTCTGCTGCAGCCGGTTTCGGTATGGAAGCAGGCAAGCAAGGCATTTTTGGCACCTTTAGTGCTTTCTTAGAAATGCTTATGTCTGAAATCACTATGGCACGTTTAAATAACTCAAACGTACTGAGTCATTTCTCACATTCAGGTATAGACGATATGGCTGATAACACCTGCCATTTCGGTTTAAATAATATGTTTGCTGATAATGGCTTAAGTGATGGTTATGACACTAATCTTTACTTTCCAGCAGATCCTCTGCAAATGAAAGCCTGTCTTGAAACTATTTTCTTTAATCCTGGCTTACGTTTTGTATTTTCAACACGTTCTAAAGTGCCAACGATTCTAAACACTGAAGGTCAAGATTACTTTGGTGGCGATTATCAGTTTATTTCAGGTAAAGATGAAGTTATCCGCGAGGGTACGCATGGTTATATCGTCAGCTTCGGTGAATCTTTATATCGCGCCTTAGACGCAGTAGAGCGCTTAAAGCTTGAAGGTATTGATATCGGTTTAATCAACAAACCGACATTGAATGTTATTGATGAAGATATGCTGGCTAAAATCGGTAACTCACCATTGGTCTTAGTGGTCGAATCTTATAACCGCAAAACGGGATTAGGTAGTCGCTTCGGTTCTTGGTTGCTAGAACGTGGCTTAACGCCTAAGTTTGCGCACATTGCGACTCATAAAGAAGGTTGTGGCGGTCTTTGGGAACAGTTCCCTCATCAAGGTCTTGATCCAGCTGGAATTATGGCTACCGTTAAGGACATGTTAAAAGCTTAAGAATTAGATCATCAAAAGGGCGCGTATCATGCGCCCTTTTTTTTGCCTAACCGTTATTGAGCGATCGAGTAGGTGCGTATTGCATACGCCCTATTAAATAGGCTTTTTGCAGGGCCTATGCAATACGCCCCTACAGAAGGGTAAACGATTCAAACTCCCACCTGACGTTTGCATTTCTTATTTTAATCCCATAGACTGCCTATCGTTTTAACTTACGGCAGCGACAGAAATTCCTATGACAAAAGAGCGTGTTATACAAATTAACCACGGTGGACTAGGGCGCTTACTCAACAGCATCCAGACGCAGTTTATCGGAATGCTAAGGATATGGTCGATACCGATTGTATTAATGCTCAGTATTGCCTCTGGATTTACTACTTACTATGGCTTATCTTATTTTATAGTTCCTTGGATCGCATTGGTCATCACCATCGCTATTCAATCAATTATCGTTATTTGTTCATTAGAGATTGCCAGCATACACTGGAAAGCTAATCGCTCACGTTACCTTAGTGTAGTCATCTCCTTATTAATCGCTATTACTGCCTCAA
>CAIVYW010000297.1 GCA_903910205.1 uncultured Methylococcaceae bacterium
AGCCGGACTTTAATAACTAAAAAACAAAATCCGTTATTAAAAAAGGTCTTTTAGTAAAGAAAAAAGCCCTGTTCGACAATAAAAAACCAAAATATCAAAAGCATTTGGCAAAATACCAAAAGCAATCGGTTTGAGCTAGGTGGACTAAGTAAATCTAGATTCAATAACCTATTGGTTTTAAAAAATCACACGTAAATCCCCTACCCTAAGCTGACATATCCTCAAGCATCTATAAATGTAGCCTTCTTTACCAAGACTCACTCAATGCATTGATAATGTCCCGCCTAGAAAGTACAGTTGAACAACGTTCCCAAAGATTAGCTTCAGGATCTAAGGTGCTTCGGTACTTGATAGAGAAAGCGTCTTCAGCAGCTTTACGTTCACTCATATAACTATCCAATCGTTCATTCAGCTCAGCCTCATCTTGTATCCATTCATCATCGATGGTGTCGGGCAAACTGCCAAAAATATCATAAGTATCCTTAAGTCTCTCAGACAGAACACCATATACTTTTTCATCCTGAGTATCGCTGTAGACTAGGTTAAGCATATCAACATACTTTCTAGCTTGACCAAAACGCTTGATACGACCTAATCGCTGTTCTAAACGTGAAGGGTTCCATGGAAGATCAATATTGATTAACGTGCCTAGGGTTTGTAAGTTAAGACCTTCGCACGCTGCATCAGTCGCCACAACTAATCGAATATCTCGATTACGCACAGCCGTCTTAATGATCTCTCTATCTACTGAATTAAATTGCTCTCCTCTAAATAAACCACTTTTACCAGCACCTGCATAAACAGCGACCACTTCACCTTCAAAAGAGCCTGCTAATTCTTTGGCGATCCACTGAGCTGTATCAAAATATTGACTAAAAATAATACAGCCATGCTCAAGCCACGTTTTTCCTTCGGTACGAAACTCCGTAAGAAACCATTTGACGGTTTCTAATTTTGAATCGACTGCTTCAGGACGAGATAACTGATTTACTATTTCACGCAAACAATCAGTCTCAGCAGGCGTCATTTCCGAAAGAATATGTTCGACTTCATCACTGTTATCGTCATCCTCTTCAAGAATCGTATGTTGCAACATTTTTTGTGCCGTTTTTCGTCCCGATTCAAAGCTAGAACAAATACGTTGAAGCATTAGTGATTTCATAAAGCCCCCCCTTTTAGTTCTTGACTGGAGTAACTTACTAAAATCTTCTGCTTTTTCATAAGCCACCTCGAAAGGTGTATTAGTAGGAATACCAAGACCCACAAAGCGAGATTGATAGAGATAACTTTTTTTCAAAATTGGATGTGTGTTAACACCCACTCTTTCTAATAGACCATCTTCTTCTAACTGTTTCCTTTTTCTAAGTACGGTATGTCTTAGGACAGGATTATTTAAACGAAAAAAATCAGGGGTGAGGCATTCTGAGAGCCACATGTTCTGAATAAGATAATCAAGATCTTCAAACCGTTGAGAGCAACTAAATGTTTTAGGCTTAATGGCCAGAAGATCTCGAATATTCTGTACTGTATGATGTTCGTTACCAGGTGGTAGTGGATTATTAAGCCATTCCCATGCTTGCTCTTCGTTAACAGGTATTATATTGCCTGTCACCATAGGGATGGCTCGCTCGTGGTCTCTCCAAGGCGATAGCGCATCGCCTAACACAAACTCAGCCCCGCTATTTAGAATACCTAAAAGATCCCACAACTCACGAACGGATGTTTGAATAGGTGTACCTGTACCTAAAATAAGATGTCGAGTACATTTTCCCATTAACTCCATAAAGGCTAACAGATTGTTACTCTGTTTAGCACCCTCACCTAAACCACCTTTAACACGAGCTTTATGCGCTTCATCCAGAATAACCGTACCATAACGTTTTTTAAGTAGCAGGCCAGCTTCTTTAACAAAGGTTCCTTTTTCCCGCTGGTGCATAATTAGGCCAGTAGAAATAATGGCAATTTGGTAGGGACATTTTTTTATAAATGACGCATCTCCCTTTGGCGACAGTAATTGCCCTTCGACACCTATCCATACTTTTTTCTGGGACGACCAAACTGCACTGGGTATGCCAAGCTTGTCTTTCATCTCAATTTGCCACTGAATGGTCAACGTTGATGGTGCCATAATAAGTACAGGGCCATCAGCCAATAAAGCACTGACTAAGGCGCTGGTAGCCATTGACAGCGTTTTACCTACGCCTACTTCATCAGCTAACAATAACCGTGCTTTACCATAGATTTCTCTATGTTCTAGAAACAGCGTGACAAAAGAACGCTGCCAAGGCTGTAACTGTTCGCCACTTCGATAAATAGGTGCTTCAGCCATAACAGCAGGTGGAATATCTTCAGGCTTTAGAGCACTAACGGTGACTTCTTGTCGGCAGGCAACACGTTTAATCTCAGCTATAATGGCATCAGGTAACGGAATCCCTTGCTGCCATAGCGACCAGAATTCTTCTTCAACCCAGTCAGCACTAGCCTCATCATCATCTTGCCAAACTAACTCATAGTTTTGCGAGAAGGCACTTTTGGAGTCGTTAACTGAACCAACAAAAGCTTTTCGATGGCCGTTTTCATAATGAATAGATCCTGCTTTTCCATGAAGGAAGAGTCGTTCTTTAGGGACTACACGAATCTCTACATTGCCGGCACTAAGAAGCTGATCAAGGAGCTGATAACGGTCTTTTTTTAACAAGGCCTCGGCTTCGACATCGACTTGATTCCAGCGCTCTTTAAGGGCTGTATCTCTACCTGTGGCGACCAAGAAATCAACCATATCTAGCTCAGAGTTACAGACAATCTTAACTTCAGGAATTTGGGCAATTTCTTCGCCTACCAGTTCAAAAATAGAACTGCGGAAATAACCAGCGATACGAAAATACTTTACCGCTCCCTGTAATGACTTTGCCAAAAACTCGGTATCTAAACGCTCAGTGCGAGATGAAAAACGACTCAGGGTCATAATTACAATTTCTGATTACGGATAGCTTCCGCCATCACTCGTGCAGCACTAGCTTCCTGCTTTGGATCAAATACTTTAGTCGGCTTGAGGGCTTCTCGTTTCTCAGCTAGATAGTCAGACATCTTAGCGAGCAGTGCTTTGTTAGGTAAATAATTTGGGCAATTGTCCATTAAATGCAACATCACATCATCCACTTCAACGTCTATGCTTAGCTCATACATTGCATAAAGCAAAGCTCTGAGTGGAGTTGAAGCAATTTCAGCATCGCCTGACATCATTGAGGATTTAAACTCGATAGAAAGCTTAAGCCGTGCTGAGTTTGCCTTAGAGGTATCACTCATCAGCTGATCAAAATGATGGATCTTAAATGCCTTGGCGAAGTTTTGATAATTATCAAGGGACTTACTGCCTTGATGTTCCATTTCAGTCATTTTAAGGTAAAAACGTTCGACAGCGGCCAGCTTTTGCCATTCCGCTTTCTCAAAGCCCACGGGTACCAAAAACTGCACTGCGGTTAAGACCGCAAAATCGATCAGTTCATCCACAAAAGTCTTGGTACCTTTTTGACGAGGGGCTTCAGCTTCAACGACCATGCTTTTACCATCAATGATTGAGTAAGCGGTTAGCACTTTTAACGCTGCTGCATAGCCTGCCATTTGTAAATCAGAATCTGTATAAAGACCTTCGGAGCCTTGCGCTCTGACTGATTTATCAAGACCTACTAAAGACTCTACTTGTTTTTTTACCGCAGCTTCAATTTCCCAACCCAGATCATCGCGGAAGGTTTCTAGTTGTTGATGGCGTTTGCGTAGCACCAGCATAATGGTTCCCGTTACATTAGCGCCTTGTCGAAGTGCCGAGTCTGTTTCTGTCACCACATACCACGCTGCAGTGACTTGTAATCCGCTAGCCCAGATGATGTTGGCCATATCAGCCCAGATAGAGCCGCTTTGATGGGTGAACATTAATACCTGAATACCATTGTCTGGCATCTTTTCTGCCATTCTGCGATAGGCAGCAACCATACCTTGACGAAAACCTTCATCTTCACCTTTGATAGCCAATGATCGCCTACTATCCCAATTCCAATGAGCAAACTCGGCTGGTGGGTTTTTTCGTAGCCAAGCTATAAAGAACTCCGTGATTTCCTCATATTTTACTGCATCTCCATAAGGCGGATCAGTTATGTAAATATCATTTTCAACTTCAATGTTTTGAGCTGGGTGAGAGTTTACAGTTGCATTTGATTGCAATGCATAGTTTTTATAGTTTTGTCTAATAAAGGAGAAGCAATACTCTGTACCTCTGCATCCATAGTTATATAGTGTATTTAAAGCTTGATTATCAAAAATTCCAGCAGTTAAACCTCCTCCACCACCTCCATTATGCCACCTGCTACCACGACAATTATTATTCAATACTTGAAATAGCCCATAAATTGTTTCGGGCGAAGAAAATTGAATAGCTATCCCTGCAACTAATAACTGCCTAGCATTAAATAAATGATGCCAATGTGTCCAGCCTCGTGTACGAATAGGCTCATCAGTTTTAGTGCCTGCCTCAATCACCATATCTGGAATAAAGCCCTTTTCCTGCCATTCCGCAAGATGAGATCCAACAAAATCAATCACCTTTTGTTCACGATTTATATCTTCAGCAGTTACTGAGCGAAAATGATAATCAAACTGCTTTGATGTTTTAGACTTCTTTTTCATCCACTGGACACAGTACAAACGCTCTTGATAAATATCATCAGGACGTGGAGTAAAATCAGACTGCTCCCAGAGCCTCAGACGATTTTTATTTTCTTTACCATCTTTGTAATCCCCTCTTATGGTTTTGATACTTACACGATAAATGTTAATGCCATCAGGAGAATGAACCATATATCCATCTTGTAAAGTACCAATCTTGGCGGATTCTACTTGAGCGTTGGTATCTACATAAATAATTTCAACGTCATAACGCTTTTCAGAGGGAATAGCGACAAGGCTTGCAACGACTTTATAACCTTTGCTAATAATAAGTGTCGGTAAAAGAGGAACTTTCCAACCGCTTTCAGGGCAAACTGTTTCGAGGCAATATAAATAAACCTTTCCCCTCCAGCCTTTATCATCGATTTCGATTTCCAAGTCATCGATTTCGGCTTGAACTTTTTTGGCGAGTTCTTTTTGAGAACTTTCTATCTCAATGCGCTTTGCTGGACTGGCACCAACTATATTAAATCCCCCCCAAGTCAGCATACAGGCAATAGGATTTAAGTCTGAGGCATACACATCACAGCCCAGTCGAGCCGCTTCGAAGGGAATCTGTCCACTACCACTAAAAACATCGGCAACCCTTGGCCTATGGCCAAAACGGGCAATGCCAATTTGTTCAACCAGTTCAGGAAATGATGCTGCAGAGGTACCTAAATGAGTATTGACCCTAGACCAAACATGAGAATAAAGACCATCAGATAGCTCTTCAGGTCGCTTCGCTAGTCGTACTTGTTCGTTGTAAGGTAAGACAAGGTACTCACCGACAGTGTCTCGCTTTGAAGCTGGCAAAGACGCTTCGATGCGTTTTTGCAAAGAGTAACTATCCATAGCCATCAGTAGTTCAAAGATTTCAAGGTCTTTAAGTGGATTTTCTGTTGCTGGAAGCAGGGTTCCAAGAATACAGGCTTTATTGAGAATCAGTGGTTTTCTACCTTTCCAATAACTACCTAGAGCAGTTAATGTCTTGCCTCCTACAGCCATTTGTTCTTTAAAACTTTCGGCTGAAATCTTTTGAACCGGAAACACATGTTCAATTAAGGCAGGTTTATCTTTCCATTCGAAAGGTTTAAGCATTTGTAATCTTCCAGTTTAAAGTGTGTCAGGCAATTTATTTGTTGTTTTCAGGTAGCTGTTTAACTATGAAGTTAATCAAATACCTGCACCAAGTTCTCTCATTTCCGATATCATAAACTTAAGAGATAAATCGATAATTTCTTCAACATAATGTATTTGGTCATTGTTATCATTAACTATCACCTGTTCGCCACCACCTGAGCGTCCTTGACCATAACCACCATCTCCCCAGCCCATATTTCTGGATGTGACTTGATCTGCTCGCTCTACTTGTGGATTGTGACGTGTTAGGTTTACATGTTTTTGCGCTTTCGCAATGTCACGCAAAAGCTTAAAGCTACTGTTACGTTCTGCTAGTTCGGCTCGATAACCAGAGTCATCTTTAGCCGATGCAACCGCTTTGGGAGAATTAGCGACAGCCCAATAGTACAAATGTGCTGCAAGCGCATCTAGCGAACTAATGGCATTGTGTGCATGGCGCAAACTACTAAAATTATTATGAAAATCTTCGATATTTGGAGCGACAACTGTTTCTAAAAAAGATTTTGGTGTCATTTTTATAGCTTATGTAATTTGCTAATGTGGGTTGATGAGTAAATAGCGAGCATTAACTCAGTCTAGGAAATCAAAAAGACTGTGTTCCATAATTTCATCATCAACTTTTTTTATCTTACTTTTGGGTTTTACCTTTTGTGTCGTTTTAATGCCAACACCGTCTGACAGCGCACAATATAGGGCTTTTCTCCAGCCCCGTTCAGTTTGTTCTGCTAACCTAGCTTCTGCAGCCGTTTTTGAATAAAACCACCAGCGTTCCTCAGGTCGAAGTGCTAACCACTTTTGGCAAATGACCATACACTCGGAAGGTGTGGCATGCTCAGACGCCCACGCTAAAACACAAAGCTCACGACCCAAGAATCTATCAAGCTTTATGGTGCCAGGACTCCATGAGCCGGTACTTTGCTTTTTAGCTTTAAGACGACTATTAAAGTCATGACAGGCATCATCCCTGATTTTCGTCCACAGTTCACGAGCAAGAATAATGCGGCACTCAGTTGTTTCACGGTGACTTTCATCGCCATCGAAGCCATAATCTTCGTAAATACTAATCGCTTCACGAGGCGATGTAGGAATCTCCACATAAAAACAGTGACTACCAAATGCTGAAGGCGCACCAAAATCGATAGTTTTCGTCATCCTTGAATGATCTCGTCATTAATCAGCTCTATGCCTAGTGACTTGGCAAATTGGGCTAAGTCATGTCCGGTTGCAGTATTGGCTTTTTTAAATTGCATGACCAATGGTGCTTCAGGTGCTACCAAGGTTTGTAGGTGTGACAGTGCTTTTTCAATAAACTCGGCATCGATGGTCATCTCACCTAAGGTTAGGTATATAACTTTAGGTGCAGAACCGATAATGAGTGTTACCTGCTCAAAGCTTATGTTCTTTTCTTTAGCAAACGCTAAGCCTTCATAGGTTTTAGAGGCATTATCTAAGCGTTTTGGTGAAGCACTAACCCATTGAGCCGGCTTATTCTTGATAAGGATAACTTCAGTTGAACCGGACTCTGCAAAAGTGAAGTTACGCTTTGCCTCTAAGCCTTCACATTCCGCAAAAACATAGATAGTGGTGGCTTTATTGTCGATATCGATAGCCCCAGTGTACTCAATACCATTTCTTGCTTCTGAGCCATCAAGGGTATAACGGATAGCCCCCTTTGGAGCGACAAAAAGTTCAACCTGTCGAGCCACCGCATTAAACCGATTCCGAATGATTAGTTCATTAATCCAAGTGGTTGGGTTGCCTGTTTGGTTCTTCTCAGTTGGATCAACGGCAATAAACTGAACCCGCAAAGCGTTGGTTACCAGAACGTTTTCAGTCAGCATTGGAGATTGGCTTGTTACCTCTGAATCTTCTTGATAGTGTATCCTTGGGCTATGTCCTGCATTAGCCACCTCGACTTTAAGGCGCACATTGCCCTCATCATCAGGTGTGGTGTCGGGAAACACTAGAACTTCAGTTTGTTTAGGTTTTGGCTTCTTGGTGATATAACCATTATTCAAATCTTCCCAAATACCCCGTTGAAAAGCTTCCTGTATTAACTGATCAAAACCTTTAGGCGGCAACCAAGGCATTTGGGTCTTTTGCTTCATTTTGTCTAAAAGATCAGTCTTTCTAGCTTCATCCTGCGAACCAAATAATAATTGTTCCGCCCTTGCTTTAAGGGTATCAAAGTTCTCAGGTATTTGGGTGTATAGCTTAAGCGGATCTGATACCAGTGTCTTAATTAACTGACGTTCGCCATTATAGGGCTCGTTAGATGGATAGGTACTGTCCAACGCTTTGGAGCGTAAGCCGTCTTCAGTGCCAATAGTGGCCGGGTACATCACTTTATCAAATACAGACAAGACTGTTGTTTGAAAATCTTGCTCATACTGCGCTTTTTTCTCATCCAGTTCTTTTCGTTGGGGATGGGATGCATTAATCTCACTATCTGTCTTAACGACTGCATAGACATGACGTGCTGCCTTATCAAGGCTCGCCATAGAGGACTTTTCACCAGTCAGCACCAAGATATTATTTTTATTAATTAAGCTGTCAAAGAAGCGTTTGACGACCTCAGGAGGTGCTTTACCATCTGGGCTGATAATCAGTAAAGCCCGTGACGTTTTAAGAACAGCTTCTGCTTCATCCATTTCAGGCAAAGGTAGCACACGATCATAAGCCTCTTTGGTCGTCGGTTTATACATTTCGTCCAAGCGATGACGTATCAGTTCATCAACTTTATTCTGAGGCGCTCTATCGGCATAACCTTGTAGTTTTTTAGTCAGGTTTTCTTGACGATCAAAATAGCTTCGACCTTCTGGTGTTTGGTGAAGGTACCAAGCTGCTTTGTGTAGTTCTGTAAAGGCAGCACGAAAGTCACTGGCCTGACGAACTGGATCGATTAAGCATTCGAGCATTTCACTTTCTGACAAACCTTTGACTGAATTGACAGCCGTTGACAAGCTGGCTGTTAAAAGTAGTGTTCCCACTTGCTTGGCGTAGTTATTGCCTTTGTCGATATCAATAAGTTGAGCATGTGCGCTGTCGGACGAATCCCAAAGATCTCTAGCGATAACATCACGCATTTCTGAAATATCAGCTAGTTTTTCACGGACATCAGCTATAGAAAGATCAAAATGCTGTGCGCCTATGAGATAGATGTCTTCGTTACTTTCCCATACTGATTTAAGTAACCGAGAGACTAACTCCATTAATCCTCTGGTTTGTTTAAACTTTTCATTGTCCTTAAAAAGAGCAATGATGCTTCTAAAGCTAGGGTGAAAGGGATACGTTGCTTCAATTTCAGAGGCCAGTGATTCTGCACTGCGCTCTACGGTTTTGGCTTTTGCAGCTTCTGCAAGACGACTAGCATAAACGCCAGCAATGTCAGCAATTTCACTATTATCAGGAATCGACAGAAATAATCGTTTCCTCAAGATTTCATAGATTTCATTGGACTCAAGGTTTACTGGTGTAATGCTAACTTCAGCACGGCCAAGTTCTTGTGTCGAATCATTAAGCGCTTTTTGAATGAGTCTGCCACCGGTATCGTAAGCAGCTTCTAAGTCAGAAACAACAATACAGACATTCTTTTTCTTTTGTGCAGCGGTGAGCATGTTTGAAAATGCTCGGGTAATAACATCGGCAACAGTGCCATTACCTAAAACTTGAGTGCTGTAATAATGAAAATAAGGAGGCATCTCATCGAGAAGGATCAAGATAGGCTCATCACCTTCAAATAGCTGAACCCACGCCTGCTCATCTGGTGCTTTTGCTCCTGCTTCCCAATACTCTCTAAATAAAGACTCTTTATCAAGTTGGCGGGCTATTTCACCCCATAAATAGGTTGGTGGGTTATTTCTTCCATTGAAAGCGGCAATCTTAGCGGAGCCGAAATCAGCTTGATAGGGCATAGCACCGATCAATGTAGAGCGTAAGGCATGATCTTTAGCCAGTAAACCAAAACCAACCATCAAGTGAGTTTTACCACCCCCCATGGCTTGTTTCAAATGGAAAACAGCGTCATTAGATTTACCAGCCAAACGTGACATCCCTTTGGTTAAAAGGGTCTTCATGCCATCAGTAATGAAGGTTTTATTGAAATATTCCAAGCCATTAGTGTCATTAATGATCTGGTCAAGCTGTTCTATCTGATCCCCAACATTAATGTCGAGTGCTTTAGGCTGTAGCTTACATGCACTACGAATATTTCTCATTCTGTGTTCCTAGGTAAATGACTAATAATATAAACTCTATAGAGTTATAGGACGTTAAGGTTAATTTGATAAAGTAATTATCTCAGATGTGTCGAGAATAATAATTCAGCTTTACTATTTTTGGTATTAATCTTCATTCAATTCTTCTAAAGAAGGTAGATCAGGCTCATTAATCTCAAACCCTGCCATCTCACGAATTTGCGGATATTCTTCGCCATTGGAACCCAGTTCAATGTCATGATTTTCATTGTAGCCCCATTCATTAACCCACTCAGAGATCACCAGATCATCAAGCTTTAGTGTGTAAGTGATGCTTAACATTGGATAATTCCAGTCACCCATAGCATTCCAAACAACCTCA
>CAIVYW010000298.1 GCA_903910205.1 uncultured Methylococcaceae bacterium
GTGATCTAAACGCTCTATTGAATAGGTTGTGGTGGCGGGGGCTTTGGGCATTTTTCTAAACCTGAAATGTTGTAGTCTGTTGTAATCTATGGTGTAAGTTTAAATCAAATTTCCAGGTAGATATAGCCGCTCAATGTAAGCTACAACACCTTTTTCACGACAAACAGGCAACACCCCGCTTTCTATCATGTTGTGTAGTACTCTGCATTTTACTTCAAGGCATGGTATATAAGGGTTTGAAAATACACCCCTTATTTTTTCTGTTGATTTATCTAAATGGCCTTGTATTTGATGTGCTGGTACTCCGCACCATAGCAGGGCAGCTACTGGCACTTGATATATTGCGTAATATGACGAAACTTGTTCACAGTTGGTATAGCCATTTGGGGTATTCAATCAACACTCCATTAAGGTGTAATCATTACGAGGGGATTAACCGGAAACTAGGTAATGAATCTAGCTTGTCACGCTGCAGGCGCTATCCGGTTGTTGTGATTATATCAGGGGGTTATAGCTTACTGCTTAAATCTTTGTCTAGGGTTAGCAATTCCAGATTATAGGTAATAGCCGTTGCTGCAATAATGGCATCAGGTAACTTTATTCGTTTCTGCTTCCTTAACTGAATGGTTGCATCCTCAATATCTACATTCAAGCTTAATCCTGTCATCTTCGACAGCAATACTTTAAATGTTCGTTCTTCATGCTCGGTAATTCCAGAAAAACCTAGTAATTCCATGCGAGTTATTACACTAAAGGCACAAGAAGATAAGCCAATACCTTTAACAAGACTTACGGCTTGCTCGTTTCCTTTAATTACGCCAATAATGATATTAGTATCAAGCAAATACTCAATCCCATTCATTACGCATAGCCTTCTGAATCTCTAACGGGTCTCCTGAAAATGAGGGCGAATCGGCTAATATTCCAGCAAAATCAGCTAATAGCTCAGGTTGTTTTGTGAGTTCTTGACTGTGTTTTTTTATCAACTGTTCTATAAGCTCACTGCTGCTTAGGTGCTGTTGTTTCGCCATATTGCTTAGAATACTGGCGGCTTGGTCACTTATTTGTAATGTGGTCATGGTGTTGCCTCTAAGTTGATTATGTTTTAGTGCGTTATCGGTATATCTCTTTACGGTGTCCGACTTTGATTACTTCGACAATCAACTCACTATTGAATACAGTGTAAATAATTCGGTAATCGCCCGATCTAATCCGGTATGTGTTATCAGCCCCCGCAAGTTTTTTAGAGCCATGCGGCTTAGGGTTTTCTATTAATGAATCAATTATAAGTGTGATGTTTTGCACAATCTGCGTGGGTAGCCCCAACAATGTTTTTGCGCTGACTTCTTAATCTCTACACTATAACAAGCCATTAATTTTCAGCTCCTCTTTAACTTGTTGCCAAGGTATAGTCGCTTCGTCTTTACGTTCGGCAATGGCGGCCAAGTCCTCTAGGTCTTCAAGCAATTCTTGATAGTCAGCTAAAGATAATATGACGGATATTTTCTCACCATCGGCATTAGTTATATATTGTGGCTGTGCGCTCATTAGCTTAGTCTCGATTAAATTTAAACCCTGAAAGGTCTCTTTTATATCCTGCAAAAAAAGCTTTTAATTCCTGCTGTCTTGCATTTTCAATGAGAAGATTATCATCACGCATAGCTCGCTGTATATCCATTGGCGCACCTTTGAAAGTAGGCAAGTTAGGCAATGACTCCATTAAATCCTCTAGTAACTCATGGTCATTACGGTATTTCTCAACAAGCCTTTCTATAAGCTCACTGCTGCTTAAGTGCTGTTGTTGTGCCATATTGCTTAGAATACTGGCAGTTTGGTCACTGATCTGTAATGTGGTCATGTCATAAACCTTAATAGTTGTGGTGGTTGGTGCGCTTATCTGGGTATCGGTGAATTATACTGCTTTTTTAATAGGCGTTACATTCCAGTCCTTGCCCGTTTCACATGATTCAAGATAGTTCGCCCATAGTTGCAGTGCCTTTTTGCGCTCGTCAAAAAAGTCATGTAAACCATAAACGCCAGAGATACCAGCCACGGCATGATTAAGACAGCGTTCACTAATGGCCTCATCAATGCCCAAGCCTTGCAGCTTAGTTTTTCCAGTTCGGCGTAAATCATGAACCGTAAAATGGTCAATATCCTTTATTTTCTCTAATGCCTTATTAAGCGTTGCCTCACTAATATGAGCTAGTTTTCTATGCTGTGAGCTACGGGCTGGTAGTAGGCTGTCGCTATCGGCTGCCCTAATAAATAACTCATTCAGCGCATCAATAGCTTGTATTGGTAAGGGGATAACAATGCTCTTTCCTTTTTTAGATGCTTTCATTATGAGAGTCCACGTTTCACCAACAAGATCAAAATCAGACTTTAATGCTTTGATAAGTTGAGATTTACGCACACACAAGATCAACAGCAATTTAACTGTAAGGTAGTTATCACGTCCAAAGCCTTTAGCGTTCGCCATATCGGTAAATAGTGAGCTTAGTTCTTCTCTGCTTAAGTTGCGCGCTCTTGGCTCTTGTTTACCTCCGGCATAAGAAACATCAAGCCATTGAGCAGGATTATACGGAATCAGGTGTTGTGCAGTTGCATAGCCAAATAGCCTAAGCGCCTGTTCTCTTAATTTATTGGTGCTTGCAGGGTAGCCGCGCTTAAGGTCGGTCTGATACATGCTGTTAATATGTTTGCCTGTGACATCCTCAACCAACAGTTTTCCTAGGTAGGTATTTAATCGGTTGATGTGGCCTAGCACCTGTTCAGGCTTTACAAGTTTAGTGACGATGCGCTCTTGGTAA
>CAIVYW010000299.1 GCA_903910205.1 uncultured Methylococcaceae bacterium
CAGCTGAGTACTTGGTCGTGTTTTTAGGGTTACCGTTATGTATATCTAGTGTTATAGCAAAACCATCGCAATTGTTCGGTGTTGTTCCAGATGATACCATCCCAGATAACTTACAGAGATTATCTTGGGCTGTATAAAAGGCCTGGGCGTAATAAGTACTATTACCCTTTGCCGGCAAGCAACCCACAGATTTACTGCTGCTTCCTCCGACCGCATATACTATAGGACTTGCATAATTAAGAACTCCAAGACTGGTCATATAAGCAGGAATTGAACCCACTGATAATCTATTATTCTCCGCAGCAGCGAGTGTGCTATAAGAACCACTACTAATGTCTGTAGCTTTTTCTTTCCACATATATTGTACTTGCGTAGGAGTAGCGCATCCACTTGATGCGCTCGAAGACGGCGCTGCTGTCCTCGGAGGGAAAACCACGACCCCGACATTGTCTGTGATGGAATTAAGTTGACTTAATATTGATTGCGCCCCTAGTAGCGCGCATGCCATTTGAGTAGATCCCGTATTATTAACATTACAATACTTATCTATAGTAGTCATAGACCCTGTGGTATCTAAAATAAGCATAACATTTGCCGGCTTAGCCGTGCCGCCAGAGGCAGATGCCATCGCAGTTGCTGTTAAAGTCGTGCTAGGTTGACCAATGATCGGGCCAAAAAATAGCTTTATCGGTGCGGATTGAGAGATCTTCATACCTTTCCCCACTCCTGTTAGAGTTCCAACAGTGCAGCACTTATCAGTTGAAGGCACGGCATTATTACTACTTAACTGCATATTAGTATACAACCATGTTGCTGTTGCTAACTGCGCGGCCGCATCAGCACTCCCGGCTCCGAGCTGCTGCCCTCCATAGAGTGCAGCATTCCTTACGGCGTTATCTAACATATTTTGGTTATAGGCTATATTGGCGATATCTATGCCATAAGTGGTAAACCCCACAAAGGCCAACATCGATGCCGCAACAAGCGGTAAAATGACACCACGTTGCTGAGTGAGCCTTATATAAGGTCCAGACTTAATTGTGTTCATGTTAAGCACTCCTTATTATTAAGTTTATATTAACAGTACGTTTTCGGAATTGGCGTAGATGCGATTCTACTAATCGTTGTGGGCATGATATATTCAACACCAGGAAGTAGTGAATGAAAAGTATAGGTGACAGTAACCGCAGCATTTCCTTCCTTATTACAATTATTGACATTAACTGGGGGAAACTGAGCTGAGCATAGGCTATTACTCGAGCAAAGAGTGCCGTAGAGGGTCATGGTGACGGTGACGTCCGCATCCGCAGGACAACTTAGAGCAGTACTGAGGCTGGCAGTAGTTCCTAGCGCTCCCCCCAGCGCGCCACACACTGCGGCTGTTGTTGCTGCAAAAGGTGTAGCGGTGGTTGTACCTTGACTTGCAAGAAAAAGGGATCCCACAGCAGCAGCGTTGACAACTGTTAGATATTTCATCAATAGCCATCCGAATTGCAATGTACCAAAAACTAAGTACAAAAGAATCGGAACTACAAGGGCGAATTCAACAATTGCCACGCCTTTTTGTTTTTTTAATATCATGATTTCACTCTCATTAAGCTCATTGCACAATTGCGTAGGCTATCGGCGAATACAGTGTACAGGTTGAATTATTGTTGCCGTTTCCTCCACAAATTAGCGATGATAGAATATTCCCCGTCGGCATAGGAACTAATGGCGTAAATGTGTATTTTAGCTGCACTGCCGCTACAGTACCAGCAGCAGGAGGGACTCCACTTGCGCCGAACCCATTGCAGATAGCATCAGCTGAGCACGTTATACCACCTACCGTCATCATTGCAATTTTGGTATTTGTGGAGTTCATCGTATTTCCTGAAAACGTTTTTAACGCAGGGAAAATCTGGTTAAGGCAATTTGGTTGACCTGAAGTAATTGCATTAATGGCGCAGCTTTGACAGACGTTTGTTCCTCCAATCCCTTCTTTATACATTGGCGCTCCCACGGTATTACAATAGGGTGAACTAGTCCCTCGTTCTACGGCAAGCGTGTTAGCACCTATATATGCGGCGTCAGTCAGTATCTCTATTCTAGACATTAGCCAAGCAATCTGTATTATGCCGAATAGGAGCATAAAAAAAACAGGCAGTATTATGGCCGCTTCAACCATTACCAAGCCAGCTTCATGTTTCCTCTGCATAAAATATCCTTATGTACTTTTAAACATGCCCAAATAGACATAGGATTATTAATGATCAACGTCTTATCCTATCGCCACACGGGCTCTTTTTACCTGTTAACAACTTTGTAAATGAGCTTTACGCTTGCCCAGAGACTTAAACGCCCAGCTATTTATCATAGATGAAATTAATGATACCAAAATACAATATAAAGATCATGCTCTTTTATTTCAATGCCATTGAAGGCTTACATTCCTAAAGCACTAAGACAAAGGCTGTTAGCAGGCGATTAAAGGCCCCTGCAGGTAACACATACTTTTTTACTTGCTCTCAAGTGGGTAGAACGGACATAAAAAAACCCCGCTAAGCCTAATGGCTTGCGGGGTCTTTTGTAACTCTGGAGCTGTGTGAAACAGCCCTAGAATTTATAGGCTGTAGTACATATCGTATTCAGCTGGATGAGTACTCATACGTAAACGAGTAACTTCTTCCATTTTCAAAGCAATATAACCATCGATGACGTCATCAGTGAAAACACCACCTTTTTTCAAGAACTCACGATCCGCATCTAAAGAATCTAAAGCTTGATCAAATGAATGACAGACTTGTGGGATAAGATTTGCTTCTTCTGCTGGTAAATCATACAAATCTTTATCCATAGCATC
>CAIVYW010000300.1 GCA_903910205.1 uncultured Methylococcaceae bacterium
GATGCATCCAAACGTTTCGGTCGGGGTTATAAACCCCGACCAGCATTGGGTTCGGCTTCGCTTTGCTCAAGCGGAACGGGGTTTGCAACCCCGTTCCTAACGTTTAACGTTTCGAAAGTTATTGAGGCATCTAAACGTTTCGGTCGGGTTTATAAACCCCGACCAGCATTGGGTTCGGCTTGGCATTGTAATCAGCGCATTTGGTCAAAATTGTATTCAATTACAGTTAGCTTTCTTTTTGATAATTGTAACGATACACATATTTGCCATAGCCATAACCCGCGCCATAACGTGATGAGTTTTCAGGTAAATCATTAAAGACAATACCTTTCATCGTGACACCTGCTTGTGCCAAGCGTTTGGTGCATTGTTCTAATTCACGCAAAGGATGTTGGCCGGCTTTAACCACCATTAAGGTGGCACTGGCGATGCGGCCTATGATGCCGGCATCGGTCACTGCCAAAATGGGCGGAGAATCAATAATAATATGGTCATATTGCTGGGCTAAGGTTTGCAATATCTGTTCAAAACGCTCATGCAATAACAGTTCTGAGGGATTAGGGGGTATAGAGCCTGTTGAAATAAAATCAATATTGGCAGCCGTTATATGTCTAACAGCTAGTTCTAGGCTGATGCTGTTGGAAATTAAATCAGATAGCCCGTCTTCTCTGCTAAGCCCTAAGCTCTGGTGCGTCAAGCCCTTACGTAAATCAGCGTCTATGAGTAGAATTTTTTTGCCGGCATCCGCTAATACCACGGCCAGATTAATGGCAACGAATGTTTTGCCGATGCCAGGACTGGGGCCAGTAATCATAATAATATTATTATGCTGTGCTTCTAAAAAGGCAAAATGTAAGGTCGTGCGTAAACTTCTAAGGCTCTCTATAGCCAAATCTTCTTTATGGCTTAACGCTAAAATAAAGGCTTGATCCTCGTTGGGTTTAATGACTTTAGTGAGTTTGGTATTGAGTTTGGTTTGTGCATCACTATGAGGAATAGTGGCGTAAACCGGAATATTAAGCTTTTTTTCAATTTGATCAGGATCTTCAATACCTCTATGCAAGGCTTTGCCGATAAACACCCAAGCAATGCCCAGCATTAAGCCTAAGATGAAAGACACCATGACGATCAGTGTCTTTTTGGGTTTTATAGGTTTCATGGGCAGTACGGCTTCGTCAATAATTCTAACATTGCCTATAGTGCCCGATTTAGCAACTCTTAAGGTCTGGGCATTATTGAGCATGGTGGTGTAAAGCTCTGTAGACACTTGTACGTCACTGGATAATCTGACTATGACGCGCTGGGTTTCTGGTAAGACCTCAATTTTTCTATTGATGGCTTTAAGTTGCTCGTGTAAGCGGGCAATTTGTTTGTCGGTGGCGATAATAACTGGATGTGATTCGGTAAAACGGCCTCTTAACTCATCTCTTTTTTGTTGTAATACGGTCAGTTGGGTATTAATGTCGACGACACCAGCAAGTACGGCTGCGGTTTCAATATCTAGATTAATAGAGCCTTTATGGCCTCTAAAATCATTTAAGGCACTAGTTGCCGCTTCCAATTGATCTTTAATCAGGGGTAATTGTTTATCTAAAAATTCTAATGTGTTTTGTGATTCTTTAGATTTTTGCTCAACATTTTGTTTAACATAAATTTTAGCTACTTCATTGAGGGTTTGTGCAGCAAGCACAGGATCAGTATCTTCTAGGGTGGCACTTAAAATACCCGTGGCTTTACCTTTTTCAGTAACGATCAGATCATCATTTAATTCATTAATGCTATTCGTTAGCGATTGTTTCTTAATGATAAATTCAGTGCCAGGCCTCGCTTTTAATAACGATACAAACAAGGTGAATTTTTCTAAGCTGTCATCTAGGGGTTTACTGATGGTTTTACCCACACTGCCTGAAAATAGTTGTTCATCATCATCCCAGACACTAAATTGTCCTTGTTCGCCAGCTATTAAAATTAATGGCTGGTCAGCCCAGTCTTTAGGCACTATCAAGTTGTCGATGCGTATAGCTTCGCCGCCCCAAGCATAGTGATTTAAGCCCATCAACGATGTTGCAACGTCCCCAGTTTTATTGTGTTGTTGAAAACGTCTAGCTATCGCTTTGCCAATAATAGGAAAGTATTTAGGTTCGGTAATAATATTCAGATTAAGGTTTTTAACAGCAGTACCTAAGACTAGGCGTGATTTAATAATTTCAATTTCCGCTAAAGCAGGGGTTTTAGTTTCCATCAAATTGGTCAAAGACCCTAGTGCATCTAGTGCGCTAGCTTTATCTTCGATTTGCAGTAAGGCATCAGCCTTGTAAATAGGCGTATCTAATAAGGCTTTGGCTACGCCTAGTGCTAAAAAAGACAAGGTTATCAATATAATGACATATTTGCCATCGATCACAGTGGCTATTAATTCACCCAAATCTATCTCGTCCTCTTCTTGAGAGGCAATATAGCTTGCGGGCGGCTGGCTATTAGCTAAGTGCGTATTAATCATAGTCTGGTTTATGCTCTGCTTACTCGTGTGATCATCGTGGATTGTTCAGCGGTTTGGGATTTAATGTACCGTTAAATACATTCAACAAAGTAACGGTGGGTTGAATTTGAGCAATGATTTGATTCCAACGGATACCCTCTGCTCTATCTACATAAATGATATCGTGAGGCTCTAATGGAAAATGCTCAGCTAACAATAAGGCATCTGGAGATTTTGCATCCAGATGGAAAATTTCCGGTTTATTAAGACCGCCTCTAAACACAAAAACACGCGCGGCATCTGCGGTGGTTTGGTCAAAACCACCGGCTTCGCTTAAGCCCTCAGTTAAGGTCATACGACCCTTATTCATAATCACACTGCGTGAGCGTCCGGCACCAGTACCGCCCACGGTATTTTCACCAAAAATAAATATTTTATTAAATTGATTGTCGGCAACGTTGAGAACATCACCCTGTTTAAGTAACACGTTTTGGGTAATGTCACCGCCTTCATACAGTGACAAAAGATTAATACTATACGTTTTGCTGTCACGAGTCAGAGTGAGGTTTCGTAAGTCAGCCGTTTGACTGTTGATACCGCCGGCATTATTGATGGCTTCTAACACCGTTAATGGAATATCTTTTAAGGTTTGAATACCCGGTTGATTAACCTCTCCCACCACATAAACCCGTTGGCTACGGTAGGAATTTACCCGTACATCTAATTGCACTCTTTCGATATAGTGAGAGAGTTTTTCTGTGAGTTCGGTTCTGATGTCTTCAACCGTTTTACCCGCCGCTTTGACTATGCCAACATAAGGATAAAAGAAAGTTCCATCTTCCCCGACCACATTACCGCCAGTGCCGCCAATAGTACCTATAGCTCCACCGCTACTATTGCCTGCAATGCTGCCGCTACCTGCTGCAGCACTGGTGCCGCCTATGCTCGCTGCGGCATTAGCAAAGGGATTGGTTAATTCTGGATGCTCCCAAACCGTAACAATAAGAATGTCACGCGCGCCAACTAAATATTGGCTGGCACTTTCTTCGGTAGGCATGCCTTTAACAGGTACAGAACCTATGCGATATTCAAAATAATTATTGGCTACATTATCTAGCCCTAAGCTGCGATTTTTTAAGTTTTTTTCTAAACTTACAATTAACTCAGCATCAATCGATTGAATATTAAGTTTTTTTAACGTAGCTGCATTATTTTCTTGAACAGGCAGTTCTATACTGGATTGCTCAGAAAAAGGACTCATGTGTTGGCCTGGAATAATGCTGCAACTACTTAAGTTAAGCACCATTAATAAGGCTAGTAACGCTATTTTTCGCATAGTTGAGCTCAGTAGTGATAAGGCTTTAATACTAATCTTGGTTAATCTGCAACAAGAGTTATGGTTGGTTTTTAGTGTTTATTTTTCGCTCTCACGCAGAGCGTTACTGCGTACGGTTAAGTAATCTGTAGGCTTGGAGTAAAACAGCTTCAGCTGTTTTAAAAGGCAATAGCTGAAGCTTAGCACTCCAAATTTTTACTGTTTTCGTTTAGCTGTGGGTTGTGACGCAGAGCGTGGGAACAATATTATCTACATAAATGGTTCAGTGGTTAAAGCTTTTCTAACCACTGGTTTACACCTTGATCAATCAACCTTAGTACAGACTCGAAAACTTTGCTATCTCTTTGGTAAGGATCGGGGATATCAAAATCTCCCCACTCACCTAATCTAAAAATCTTGCCTTTTGCGCTAGGCTGTTTAGCTTCAATGGCTTGTTTATGAGCCGATTCCATCACTAAAATAATATCGGCTTTACGAATCATAGCCTCGTTTAACTGGTCGGCTCGATGCTCAGAAATATCGAATCCTTTTGATATCATCAGTTGTTTTGCTTTGGCATCGGCTGGATAGCCAACCAATGCCCCGATTCCAGCCGAACTCACTTGATAAGTATTCGGTTTTATGGCGGTTAATGCCGCTTTAAGTAGTGCTTCTGCTATGGGACTACGGCAGATATTGCCTACACACACAATGAGTATGTTATTAAACAAAAAACGATCCTTTTGTTGTTGATTGTCGTATTACTAAGGTAACTCGCAATCAATAAAACAACCTATAAAAGTGTTGGTTTATTATTGCGTATTTATCTAACTTGATTTTTGGTTTCAATTTTTAGTATTTGAATAACCACTTAATTCCATAAAGCCTTGCCCAGTATGACTGCCGGTTACTTTAATCGCACCTTCCCAATAAACGTTATAACTAGTCAAACTGGCATCAAATTCACTGTCGTTATTGATGCTGTGGGTGGTTAAGTCTATATTTTTACTGGGAATAACTATTTTCCATGCGATAGGATAATTAATGTCAGTTTTAGTACTATGCCATTGTTCTCCTTTAGTGAGCGTAAAGTCATTACTACTAAGTATTTCGGTATTGCCATCTTTGGTAAAACTGCCGGTATAAAGAATGGGTTGATTGGCTTTGTCACGCAATTGGTAAATCATGATATCACTCTGATTATCCAGTTGCAGGCTAAACCAATCCCACGATAACTGCGTCGTAGAAAAATCCCCCCATTGATGATCAAACCAAGCAAGACCTGTGACGCTTTCAGTCTGGCCATTAATATTTAAACTTCCAGTTATCACCATACGCGTCCGTGAATAGTAATAACTACTGCCCACAAGTCCTAAGGAAATAACACCCTCTTTGCCATGAAATACGGGAGCTTGTGTACTGGTTAAATCAAGATTAAAGCTAAATTCAGGCGTAGTGGCGATTAATTTATCGATACCATTACCACCTGCTAGACTCCAACGATTGGTGGTGAAATCAAAACGATTGACAGTGCCCACTGACAAATTACCTGCAGTACTGCGTTGATCAATATAATGTTGCCCAGATTGATGATCCGTTAATGAAACATGATTAACCATTTGACTTATACTGCCATTGATAAGGAACAGGCTGTCATGAAAGCTGTATTTTTTCCCCGACTGTGTTAATAAATGTCCATTGTAATACCACCATTCCATTTTAAATTGATGAGGGGCATCATCTGCTGGTAGAGCAATTAAGTTATGCGTTTCCGCTTTATTTTCAAAGCCGCTAGCCGTCTTTTTTGTTTTGAATACTTGGTAATAGCTACCAGCACCGATGATCATCAATACGCTTATTAACATCATTAGGCTAAGTCCATTAGCTCGAAAGAAGTTTTGCTTTTTATGATGATGGTTTGGGTTTATCCTCATAAATCAATTTGGCTCATAAGCTTTGTGAAATCTTGATTGATTAAATTTTTTTATATCTGCGGCTGTCGCTTGATATCTTCGGTCGCTCAGAGTGCGACGTTTTCTGTATAAGCGCTTATCCGTCATAGCTAATGGCCTATGATAAAGTCTGCGTCGACTATTACTGGTTCTGCGCTCTATGTCATGGGTGTTTTTTTGTAAATAGCGAGCAACTTTAAGCATTTTCCATGTATAGCTAAGAATAAATCGATAGCTGATAAACACGATGATAAATAAACCAAACATTAACCATTCAGGCGCATGTAAAACTAGATCTAGTGTTAAGCCTGTTAAGGCTAATAGTAGAGAGAACACTAAAATAATGCCTAAGGTGGCATAGCGTCCATAACCGGTAATGGGTAGAAGATGGTGTAAGTGTTCTCTGTCGGCTGCAAAGGGCGAGCGACCATAGTTTATGCGGTGCAGCATAAGGGTCAGCGTATCTAACAGAGGACTGGCTATTAGCCATAATGCCGTCACAGGGGTAATAATTTTATGATCCCCTTGTGATGCTGAAATAATCAGTACACTAATAGTAAATCCTAACATCATGCTACCTGCATCACCGAGAAAAATAGATGCTTTTTTTCGCCCTAGCGTAGGTAGGTTAAATAATAAAAAAGCCGTGGTCGCCGCTGCAAGCACCGTACAAAGTAATAAAAGATTTGTGTGATGAGTGCTAACAAATAATAGCCCTAAAATAAAATAAATGATCAGTGAGGTACCTCCTGCTAAGCCATCAATACCATCTATCATGTTAAAGGCATTGATGGCACCTAAAATGGCAAATATGGTAAAGGGCGTTGAAAATAGACCTAGCTGTATTTCACCAAGGCCGATTAAATTACCTAGGCTAGTAATTTCAATGCCC
>CAIVYW010000301.1 GCA_903910205.1 uncultured Methylococcaceae bacterium
CCTTGGGGACGCCATTTTTTGGCTCATGATTCAAACCGGTTTTTTATGTCAAGCATAACAAATCGTTAGTTTAAAATATTAAGTCTCATCCTTTCCGGATCGATTTATTATTAGGCCGGACTAAACCAGTTTTAGTCCCCATCGTCTAGCGGCCTAGGACACTGCCCTTTCACGGCGGTAACAGGGGTTCGAACCCCCTTGGGGACGCCATATATTAAAAAGGCTTATCGTTGATAAGCCTTTTTTTTTGCTTGTAAGATGAGCGTCTCTCTGCCGCTTGGTATTGTTTAAAGCTCATATTATTGGTCGAAATAAGAGTTCAATAGTTATTTTAAGAAGGAATGTCATGAGTTTATCGTCACCCTGTCTTTGCGGATCTGGTCTTGATTATCAGCAATGCTGCGAGCCCTTTCATTCTGGTAAAACTTATCCATCAACCGCCTTAGCTTTGATGCGCTCACGTTACGCCGCTTATGTATTACGAAATGTGCCGTATTTACAAGAGACTTGGGATGTTACAAAGCGCCCTGCAGTTATCGATTTTTCCAGAGAAAGCATTACTTGGCTAAGACTAGAAATTGTCGATTTCAAAAAAGGTGGGCTTGCCGATAATAAAGGTATCGTTACCTTTAAAGCATTTTACCAACAAGATAGCCTTGAATGTGTCATGACTGAAATCAGTCGCTTTACAAAAGCCAATGGCCGCTGGTTTTATCTGGATGGTGTTATTAAATCCATGGGGGCGATCAATTTGCAAACTAATCAAGGTAAGAATGCTGCCTGTACTTGTGGGAGTGGCAAAAAGTTTAAGCGTTGCTGCGGCGCACTTTAAGTGTAATTATTCAGTCGCCTTGTTTGAAAAACAAAGGTTAGGGCAGATTTTTTAAGCATAGACTGACAACGCGTGTTCAAACTCTACGCAACTGTAATACAATGGCGTAGTTGTTCTCTGAGTTCAGAAGCAATCAAAAACATTACGGCTACCTCTGAGTTTAAACAAACAGACTGTAGTGGCGGTATTTTAAAATTATAAGAGAGTAGGGCGGTTTTATGTGTTGGAGTGGTGAAGCGTCGGGGGTTTTAGCCGTCGCAGGTCTTAGTACCGCAGCGTATGTTGCACTTAAGCAGGGTGAGTCTAAAGAACTTTGGATTCCATTAACTTATTTTGCTTTAATGGAATTATTGCAAGCAGCAACTTACGTTTATATTGATTTATGTGATAACCCAAGTAATCAAATATTAACCTTGTTAGGTTATCTTCATGTTGCGTTTCAGCCATTTTTTGTCAATATGGTGGCTATGTATTTCATTCCAGTCAGTGTCAAACTGAAAATTCGTACAGCAGTCTACACGATTTGTGCGATCGGTACGGTTGCTATGCTGATTAAAATGTATCCATTTGCTTGGGCAGGTAATTGTAATATAGGTGTGGAAGGCTTTTGTGGACCTAGCGTCTGTTCAACTTCTGGTTCTTGGCATATTGCTTGGCAAATGCCATTAAATGGCATTATGTCTGATCCTGTTAAATGGTTGTTTGGCTTCAATTGGGGTTTACATGCCTTTACCTATATCTTGGTCGCTTTTTATTTGCCGTTAATGTATGGATCTTGGCGCTTTGTAGGCTTTCATTATCTAATTGGTCCATTTATTTCAGACCTTACCACAACTGATCCCAATGAGTATGCGGCAGTATGGTGTTTGTTCTCTATCGCACTTTGCGTATCGGTAATCAAGACACCTATAAGAAAGCATTTGCATGTGAAAACATGGCCTTTTTATAAAACTCAAATTAGCGATTCATTATAGAACCACTAATTAATACTGGATTGTAAAGCACGCCAATGCCTTAGATCCTTTAATAGCTGTAATCAGGCCAACGCCTGATTACAGCTATCTACAAGCGTCCCTATCAATAAACTAAGGCACTTACGTTATTAATTTTTCATTGGTCAGCGTACTTCATCCATATGCAATTATATAAATTGGAAAAAAATAATGAGTAGGTTCAATTTAATGACGTGTAACAGATACATGCTTTGCTTAATAAGTGTTTTTATACTCATGGTATCAACACCTATAGTCTTAGCTGAGACTCAAAGCGTTCAACCGCTATCATTTGTGTCAGATGTTTTTACGGGCAAAAAAGATCAAAACCTATCATCAATAACGACTGAACTTAGTGCAGTTATTAATGCTAAATCCCACCCTTATTTAGCTCATGCCGGCTTTTCAAATCGAGCAGAAGATCTGGCGGCTCTTTACAAATTGGCTGATAACAAATTACTTTGGCTAGGCAATGCGCTAGCAGAACAGAATATTTTAAAAGTTATTGATTTGCTGGATGCTGCGGCAGACAACGGCTTAAATGTAGCTAATTATGATAGCAATACCTTGCGTGAAAAGCTTCCTGCAGCCTTAAAGCTTGCTGCTGATGATTATAAGCAATTAGTGCTGTATGACACGGCCATTAGTTTGTCTTTATTGCGACATTTGCATGATTTGCATTATGGTAGAGTTAGTCCACAAGGTATTAATTACAATCTAAAATTAAGAGAAAAAAAGCTGATTGATTTGTCCGCACTCATCATAAATAGCTTGAAGGAAGGATCAATTAAACAATTACCCTTGTTAGTTGAGCCAACCTTACCACAATACCAAAAACTTAAAGTAGCCTTAGCGACGTATAAGTTATTAGCTCAAAAAACAGTCAATCTACAATTACACGCTGAAAAATCAATCAACCCAGGTGATAATTTTCCTCAAATAAATGAGTTACAGCGATTTCTAGTTACAGTCGGTGATATGCAAGATGAGACTGACAGTAAACAATCCATACAATACACCGATAAAATTGTTAAAGGCATAAAGAAATTTCAACAACAGCATGGTTTAGGTGCTGACGGCGTTATAGGTAAAGAAACCATTGACGCCCTTAATGTGCCGTTAAAAGATAGAGTGACTCAAATTGAATTGGCGATGGAAAGGCTACGATGGTTGCCTGTTTTTAATTCAGGCCCTTACATTATCGTTAATATTCCTGCTTATCAATTATGGGCCTTTGATGATATAGATCAAAATAATGCCAATATAACCAGCATGAAAGTAGTGGTTGGTAAAGCGTTGGATCATCAAACGCCTGTATTAATGGCAGAAATGCATTTTATTGATTTCAATCCCTATTGGAATGTACCCTATAATATCGTCAAAAAAGAACTACTTGAAAAGTTACAACAACATCCTAATTATTTAGATAAAGAAAACATGGAATTAGTGGCTACTTTCGGCAATGATACTAAGTCAGTTGCTTTTAACAATTCATCTATCGAAGCATTGAAGCAAGGTAGTTTAAGAATTAGGCAGCGCCCAGGCAAACAAAATGCGCTAGGCAAAATTAAGTTTATGTTTCCGAATAAGGATGATGTTTATTTACACGATACGCCCTCACATTCTTTGTTTGCTAAGTCGCGCAGAGATTTAAGTCATGGTTGTGTTCGTGTTGAAAATCCCCAAGTATTAGCTGAATTTGCACTTAAGGATCAATGGACCAAGGAAGAAATTCAAGAGGCATTGGCGATCCCTAAAACACAACGAGTAATATTAAAAAGATCGATACCGGTGTTGTTTTTTTATACCACTGCTTTTTTTGACCCTAATAATGATCTAGTACTTTATTCAGATATCTATGGGAATGATGCTATTTTATTGGAGGCTCTTAAAAAAAGTGAAGACTTATCAGATCAGGTTATTTTTGTTAGTAACAATGTCGCGTCATGATCTTTTTGTGTCATCATTGAATAAGCCTTGAGCTGTAATAAAGTGTACAAAAATCCTCATATTCGGTGGTAAAAATCGCTATATTTCCTTACAATGTAGGCCATTAACCTCTTCCATAACCTTTTCTTTGGTAATAGTTCGTTTTTACGAACTGATTAACTCAGATGCGAGCTAATTAAATCTAAGCATGATGCAACAACAATCTCTTACTCTCGGAATCCCTGATTTCACATACGCTGATCTTTACAGTGCCCATCGTCTACAAGATTTATTAGAGGTGTTCGACGCTACCGTTAAACGTCATGATGTAGAGCTGTATCATAAATTCTCCGCCTATCGTCAAAGTCAGGGAGTAGACCTTAAGCCTGAGGAGATTTCTGATTTATTGGTTAACATGGGGCCCTATGTGGGCAAGTTTGTTGCAAAATTGTTCAATGTAACTGAGCAACATGATGCACAAGCCACTCACATTAAAGATGAAATTGACAGCATCTTTATTTATAAGAATGAAGTTGTTGAAAAATTAGGCGTAGTCTTTAAAGGCCAAGACAGCAGTGACTGGCCTATTTCTTCCATACTTAATCGTTTTGATTTGTTGATTGAATCGGCATTTTTAGAAGCTAATTTAGATAATGACGAAGAACATCGCGTTGCGCGTGTGGGTGCAGTGATTGGTTCCTTATCTAGCCATTACAAGCTTATTGCAAAAGGCAAAGTTAGCGATTATGAAAACGCCGATGAATTGGTTTCTGCCATACGAACTAAATTAGCGGAGCATGAATTAGCGTCGACTGAGTTTGCGGATATTATCGCAATGACAGAGCCCGCTGAATGTATAGTCGCTTTAATGGATATTGTGCTGCGCTGGAGCTTTATTGCCCAACAAGATAACGATATAGTCGCTGATTGGCTGAGTTTTAAATTCCCTAAAAAACGGGATTTTGATAACTTGGTTGCACATAAAATAGTAGATCAGGGTGAGTTTAAAGCTTGGATGGGTGAGCATCGCCGTCGACGTGATGGTTTTAAATTAACTGATTTACGCTTTAATCAAAGGCAAGTATTGTCTGAAGTCAATCATTGCATCTATTGTCATGAACGCGATACCGATTCTTGCTCTAAAGGTATGCGTAACAAGAAAACTGAGACTTTTAAAGTAGATCCATTGGGCGTGACTACCATTGGTTGTCCTCTGGATGAAAAAATATCAGAAATGCATCTGGTTAAACGCAACGGTGACAATATCGGTGCTTTAGCAATCATTATTATCGATAATCCGATGTGCCCAGGCACCGGACATCGTATTTGTAATGAATGCATGAAAGGTTGTATTTATCAAAAAACCGATCCTGTCAATATTCCACAAATCGAAACCAATGTCTTAACTGATGTGTTATTCATGCCTTATGGTTTTGAAATCTACAGTTTATTGACACGATGGAATCCACTGAATGTTAAGCGTCCTACTATGTTGCCCTACAATGGCAAAAATGCCTTAGTGGTAGGTTTGGGGCCTGCTGGTTATACCATGAGCCATTATTTACTTAATGAAGGTTTTGGGGTGGCGGGTATTGATGGCTTAAAGCTAGAGCCGTTACCGGTTTCATTAACGGGGGATGCCAATAATTTACCGCTGCCTATCGTTGATTTTAAAGAACTGTATGAAGAGTTAGATCAACGTATCTTGGCAGGTTTCGGTGGTGTTGCTGAATACGGTATTACGGTACGTTGGGATAAAAACTTCTTAAAAGTTATTTATCTTACTTTACAACGACGCACCGCCTTTAGATCCTACGGTGGTGTCCGTTTCGGTGGCACACTCACGATTGACGATGCTTGGAAGATGGGCTTTGATCACATTTGTATCGCCTCAGGTGCAGGTCAGCCCACTATTATTGATTTAAAAAACAACTTGATGCGGGGTATACGCAAAGCCTCTGATTTCTTAATGGCTCTGCAATTAACAGGGGCTGCTAAAGCGTCATCAATGGCAAATCTTCAAGTTCGCTTGCCTGCAGGTGTTATCGGCGGTGGCTTAACCGCCATAGATACGGCAACGGAATTGATGGCATATTATCCTGTGCAGGTAGAAAAAGTTCTGCATCGCTACCAAACATTGCTTAATGTTTATGGTGAACAAGTCGTTCGAGCTCGTTATGACCAAGAAGAAACCATTATTCTTGATGAATTTTTAGCGCATGGCAAAGCCATACAAGCTGAACGCGAACGCGCAGCAGTTGAAGATGAGCTACCTGATTTTCAACCTTTGGTTGAATCTTGGGGCGGTGTCACTTTGTTTTACCGTAAAGGCATGAAAGATGCCCCTGCGTATCGCCAAAATCATGAAGAAATTAACGAAGCATTAGAAGAAGGCATTGCCTTGGCGGAAGGTATGAGTCCTCTAAGTGCAGATGCCGATGAATATGGGCACTTAAATGCCGTCGATTTTGAAAAGTTGATATTAGAAGACCAGCGTTGGAAAAGTTCAGGTGAAATTGTCAAAGTACCTTTGCGTAGTTTATATGTTGCAGCAGGGACTTCACCCAATACGATATATCAAAGTGAATATCCAGATACCTTCATTATGGACAAATGGTTTTTCCAGCGCTATGAGCCTGAAATAACAGCGGACTCTGTAGAATTAGTGGCTATGCATGATGAGGCTATGCCCAAATTAGGTAAACCTGCTCCACTAACCTCTTATCAGAAAGAGGGTAAATACATCAGCTTTTACGGAGATAATCATCCTGTTTATGCGGGTAATGTTGTTAAGGCGATGGCCAGTGCTAAAAATGGCTATCCTTATGTAGTCAAATTGTTTGAGCAACAATTGGCAAGCTTAAAGCCTGAGCAGCAACCAGAGCGAGATGCAGCTTTACAAGCCATGTTTAGCCGCTTAGATGCCGATTTTAAAGCGACTATTGTTGCCATTAATCGACTCACACCCACTATTATTGAAGTTGTTGTTAAAGCGCCACTGGCCGCTGAAAAGTTCTATCCTGGGCAATTTTACCGTGTGCAAAATTATGAAGCTTTTGCACCTACGGTTGAAGGCACTGTTTTAGCGGCAGAAGGCTTGGCATTAACCGGAGCTGAAGTCGATAAAGAAAAAGGCACTATTTCACTCATTGCTTTAGAAATGGGCTCCTCTTCACGGCTATGTGCTACTTGGAAAGTCGGTGATCCACTGGTCATCATGGGCGTAACAGGTACACCTACTGATATTCCTAGCAATCAAACCGTCTTATTATTGGGCGGTGGTTTAGGTAACGCCGTGTTGTTTTCTATTGGTAAAGCGCTAAGAGCAGCAGGAAATCGCGTGATCTATTTTGCAGGTTACAAATATGCCCAAGATCGCTTTAAAGTACAAGATGTAGAAGCTGCAGCCGATTTAATTATTTGGTCAGTCGATAAAGGGGAGGGCGTACAAGCCATCGTACCGACTCGTCCACAAGATAAAAGCTTTGTGGGTAATATCTTAGAGTGCATGATTGCTTATGCCAAAGGTGACTTAGGTGAGCAACCTATATCGCTGGCTGATGTAGATCACTTAGTGGTTATCGGCTCAGATCGTATGATGGCAGCCGTAAAGTCGGCACGTTTTGATGTGTTAAAACCTTACCTTAAAAAAGCCCATCATGCCATCGGTTCAATTAACTCACCGATGCAATGTATGATGAAAGGTATCTGTGCTCAGTGTTTGTGCAAACATGTGGATGCAGATACTGGTAAGGAATATTTTGTTTATTCTTGCTATAACCAAGATCAAGATTTAGATAAGGTTGATTTTCCTCATCTAAATGCACGTTTACGTCAAAATACCGTACAAGAAAAGCTCTCTAATCTTTGGTTAGATTATTTATTGGAAAAGCAAAAAACTGAAGCGTAAGTTTTAGTTTTAGCAAAAAAACTTAAAATGGTTGGGTTGCCTCTTTTTGCAACCCAACATTCATTGCAGATCGTTAATTAAACAGCATCCATTTAACTACGCGACTAATCAAACAATGGACTTACGGTAATGCCCGATAATAGCCAACAACTACGATTTCATCTGAACTTAAGTTATGAGCAATATTTGGCTTTCTATCAAGGTGTCGCTAAAACAATCATGGTTAAAGCGGATGATGGCCGCAACATTTCATTTCCAGGCAGTAATATTCAACGCTATTTAACAAAAACTGGAATTCAAGGTCATTTTGAAATGGAACTTAGCGCTCAAAATAAGTTTATTGCTATCAAACGGTTAGATTAATAAAAGATCAAGCTATGATGTAAAAGCTGTTAATTGATTTATCCTGCTAACAGAGCCGAAATCGCTGACTTTGCATTGCACTGTGCAATGGCTACTGCAAATTGAGATTCATTCAATTTATGTTTGATAGCTTTAATACCATTGAACTCAAATGCTTGATAATCCTTTTTAGCAAAGGTAATAATTTGGCATTTCTTAAAAGGCTGATTATCAAATGGCAGACTTGTAGACATTAGATTTAATGGTTCAGATCCTTCTATACTGGGTGCATAGATCATAAATCCATCTTTCATCGCCAGCACTGCACGATATTGATTGGCGTTGGTTAAATATAAGTAACCCACCTCAACTTCTGCTTCTTTTAATCGCATTGTGTTAAACACCTTAATTTAATATATTCCGAGTCATGATAAACGGTTTTTTCGTTTTTTTAGAAAATGTTGCTCCATTTTTCTAAAATAAGTATGAAGCCCATAAAGGAATCCACTTGCTATTGGCAGCGCAACATACCAATGTTGCTTTGCATAGGCTAATAAATTTAATATTTCTGCACCATAAAAATAAGCTGGCGTGATAACAATAGCTGCCCATATCCATGCGCTAATAAGATTAATCAAGGCAAACTTTTTTGCTGAATATTGAGTAATACCTATTGACATAGGAATAATAGTACGTAAACCATATAGATAGCGCTGCATAAAAATAATGAGCCAACCGTATTTTTTTAACAGTAGATAGGCAATAGCGAATTGACGCCGTTGCTTATGTAGCTTGCTTTGAATACGTCTTTTATTAAAGCGGCCAATATAAAAGTAAATTTGATCGCCAGTAAAGCCACCTAAACCTGCGATAAAAATAGACATAAAGTACTGCATATTGCCCATATGAATCATGATGCCAGCCATCACCAAGCCCATTTCGCCTTCTACGATGCTCCAAAGGAATAAAATGATGTAACCGTAATCCTTGAGCCCAGTGATAAATAGATCTTCCATAATTTTAGTATCGTTTTAAGTGTAAAGCAGAGTCCAGCTATTTTACCTTGCAGGAAACTTAATAAGTACATTCCTTTGCTAAGGAATGAGTAGGAAATAACTTCGACAAGCTCTCATCGTTATACATAACTTTTTCAACGCTACCCTTGTCCAATGACTGTTGCTTTGAAATACTGTAGGGACAAGTCGCGAGCTGTCCCGTATGCCCAATAAACGCCTTATCCACCTACAAAACTTATTTTATGCACGTTCCTAACAGCTATCGAAAAAAGTAATCGCAGGCACTATAAAAGTGATGCTCAGGCATTCATCATTTAATGTGCCGATAACACACAAGGTTTAAAAGGTTTTTAATGGGGTAAGGGAAATCCAGTGTTACAATGAAAACTTTTAAAAACAACCCATAAGGTTTTTACTATGCGCTCTAAAATACTTTTTATTCCTTTGATGCTTTTTTCCTTTGCTTCAATGGCTGATGTTGCTTTAACCCAAGCAGATCTTTTAGGTACTTGGCAAATTGATAAAGAGTCTGTTCAAAGTGACGGCAGTAAATCAAGAAGTTTAAACAGTACATGGACGTTTAAAACGGATGGAACTATGGAGGGTATTTCTCAAGATACTGATGCTCACGCTCGCGCTGAGACACTTCGTGCTTCGCTTAATTATTCTATAGAAGATGGAAAACTAATCAAACAGGCCGCACCTGGGCGCTCGAAAATGGAAACCTGTGTGGCGGTAGAAAAAGAAGGTTCTAAAATGGTGCTTCATTGTCAATCACTATACTTTTTTATGTCTAAAAAATAAGCATGATACTCAGACTTCTTTTTAGCGAAGTATAAGGCTTTCATCCTAAGCTGGAATAGTTTGAAGTTAAGTCGTTCGTCTGTGCTCAAAAGAGCCTTGTTGAACCATGAACGGCTTAACCGTCTTAAGTGGGTCGCTTTTGATAGCCCAAGCATCTTGTTAATCAGGTCATCGCTATGAAAAAATGCACATGGTCACTTTCTAGTCTATCGGAACAGCACTATCATGATCTTGAATGGGGCGTTCCTATTCATGATGACCGCTGCCTGTTTGAGTTTTTAATACTTGAAGGCGCTCAGGCGGGTTTAAGTTGGTCTACTGTTTTAAATAAACGCACGGCTTACCAAGAGGCTTTTGATCACTTTGATGTCGAAAGGGTCGCTAGTTATGACGATTATAAAATGAATGAATTATTCGCTAATCCTGGCATAATCAGAAATAAGCTAAAGATAAAGGCGGCAATTACTAATGCCCAAGCCTTTGTTTTAGTGCAGCGGGAATTTGGAAGTTTTGATCGTTATATCTGGCAATTCGTTCAGGGTAAACCACTACAGAATGCCTGGAAAAGTGCCGCCGACATTCCTGTTTCTACGCAAGCATCAGAGTTAATGAGTAAAGATCTTAAGCTGCGAGGTTTTAAGTTTGTTGGTAGTACTCTCTGTTATGCTTATATGCAGGCGATGGGTATGGTTAACGATCATACCGTCGATTGTTATAGGCATGCTGAAATTAAACAGGAATATTCATAATTATCGCAATAGACCTAAGTTGATAGCTATTTCGGGTATTTCTCTGCTTGACAAAAGTCGAGTAGTCTTCAGAAGCAATAGTGCATGTGTTTTAAAGGACTTCCTTTACGTAGTGAAAATGCAGACGTTGCGAGTTCGAGTTGAGTCATTAGAGAATGAAGCCTCGCGACTGAGGCAGTCTCAGGAATTAGAGGTCGTGTAGTTTTACCGCATTGTGGGTTAGGTAAGCCCAAAGTGCGGTAAAAATAGCCACTCCCAATGGGATGATGGCGAGTTATATATTAGGTAGCGTCAGCGGCAGCGGCAGTCGTAGTCGTAGTCGTAGTCGTAGTCGTAATCTTTTGTGGACGACTATAGATGCCTAGAGAATTAAACTCCAAGTAGGGTGAAAAAGATTTACTTGGGGTATTTTTACCCGATAAATCATAATCAACACCCGTGTTAACAAAAGGGCCTTGTGCACTAATGCCAGCAAATAAGCCTTTGTTAGCAAAGTCCCAGCCACCGCCAACTTCACCTTGAAGATAATCTGTGCCATTAAGATATTTAGCGCGTAATTTACCTAAATGAATTAAATCATTTAATTCGGTTTTGCCCGTGATCTTAATCGACATAGATAGATCGCCACCTTGTGTTGCGCCATTATTAGTGACTGATGCAAAACGATATCCAGCTACAAGCTCAGGTACTAGGCTGCCACCTAAAGTCCACTTTACTCCACCATAACCCATGTTGGAATTGGCTGAGGTATTAGATTCTGTGGTTGTAATAGTTTCTGATGTGGGTGCTGCACTACAGACCACAGGAGAGATAAGGGCTATAGGTAAAGCCAAGTAAAGATACTTACATTGAGCGGCTATATCTACCTGGAAATTTGATTTAAACTTACACCATAGA
>CAIVYW010000302.1 GCA_903910205.1 uncultured Methylococcaceae bacterium
ATTGAAGGTATAGGGCCACGATATTGTCCTTCGATTGAAGATAAAATTGTGCGTTTTGCGGATAGAGATACGCATCAGATATTTGTAGAGCCAGAAGGTTTAGATACCCATGAAATCTATCCTAATGGTATCTCTACCAGCTTGCCGTTTGATGTGCAGTATGAGTTTGTGCGTTCGATGTTAGGTTTTGAAAATGCTGAAATCGTTAGGCCAGGTTATGCCATAGAATATGATTTCTTTGATCCTAGAGATTTAAAAATGTCTCTGGAAACTAAGCATATGAATGGCTTGTTTTTTGCCGGTCAAGTTAATGGCACGACAGGTTATGAAGAAGCGGCGGCTCAGGGTTTGATTGCTGGATTGAATGCCGCGCGTTTGACTCAAGGTTTAGATAGTTGGTGTCCTAGACGTGATCAGGCTTATATAGGTGTCATGATTGATGATCTCATTACTCGTGGTACGCAAGAGCCTTATCGTATGTTTACGAGTCGTGCAGAATACCGTTTATTATTGCGTGAAGATAATGCCGATTTACGCTTAACTGAAAAAGGTCGTGAGTTAAACTTAGTCGATGATGAGCGCTGGCAAGCTTTCGACATTAAACGCAATGCGATTGCTAATTTGCAGGATGATCTAAAAAAGCAATGGGTTAGAGCTGATTCAGAGCGCGCTCGTGAAGTTGAAGAAATCTGGGGTAAACCGCTACTTAAAGAAGCCAATTTAATGGAATTGTTGCGTAGACCTGAAGTTGATATACAACGATTATTAGGTTTTTTTGAGGGGGGCGATCTGATTGCCGATCAAGTCGGTGAGCAAGTCGAAATTCAAGCTAAATATGAAGGTTATATCGTCAGACAACAAACTGAAATTGATAAAGCCTTGCGTCATGATCATTTACGATTGCCTGAGACCTTGGATTATGCCGGTGTTCCCGGCCTGTCTAATGAAGTAAGTCAAAAACTTAAAGCACAACGGCCTGAGACCTTGGGTCAGGCTTCACGAATCCCTGGTATGACACCTGCTGCGATTTCCCTATTATTAGTTTATTTAAAGAAGAGAAGTGCCTAATGGATGATTGTCGAAAAATATTGGTCTCTGGTTTAGAAGCATTAAACCAGAATTTGACTGAACACCAGATAGAACAACTGCTGGCTTTTATTACCCTGATTGAAAAATGGAATAAATCTTATAATCTGACCTCAATTCGTGATCGAGTGTCTATGGTGCCTATGCATTTATTAGATAGCTTGGCGATAGTGCCTTTTATTGAAGGAAAGCGCATTATTGATATAGGCACTGGTGCTGGTTTGCCAGGTATTGTCTTGGCTATTTGTTTCCCTGATATTGAATTTGTATTATTAGATAGCAATGCTAAAAAAACTCGCTTCGTACAGCAAGTTATTTTGGAGTTAAAGCTCACTAATGTCAGTGTTTGTCATAATCGTGTCGAGCTTTATCGCCCCGGCAATAACTTCGACATGGCGATTACTCGGGCATTTGCTAGCTTAGAAGATATAGTGCGCTTAAGCGCTCATTTACTGAGTAAAGACGGAGTATTGCTGGCAATGAAGGGTCAGGTCCCTGATGTTTCTATGTTGACCTCTGTCATAACAGAGCTTTATCCTCTTAGTGTTCCTGGGATAGATGGCGAAAGATGCTTGGTAAAAATGCACTTGAATAAAGTAGCTGAGGTCAGTGCATGGGAAAAATAATTGCTATCACTAATCAAAAGGGGGGCGTGGGTAAGACCACAACCTCTGTTAATTTAGCCGCTTCATTGGCCGCTGCCAAGTGTCGAGTGTTGTTAGTGGATCTTGATCCTCAGGGCAATGCCGCGATGGGCTGTGGGATTGATAAGCAGGAAATAGAGTTTTCTAGTTACGATTTGTTAATGGAGGATGTGCCTGCTGCTCAAACAGTGATTCATTTGCCTACTATTGGTTTTTCGGTGATATCGGGTAATGCCGATTTAACAGCGGCTGAAGTTAAACTAATTCATGCCGATCGTAAAGAGCAAAGACTCGCTGATGCGTTGATGACCATTAAAGCAGATTATGATTACATTTTGATTGATTGCCCGCCATCACTCAATATGCTGACCTTAAACGCCATGGTAGCCGCTGATAGTTTATTAATTCCGATGCAGTGCGAATATTATGCTTTGGAAGGTCTTTCCGCTTTGATGAGCACCTTGCAAAATATTCAAAGCTCAGTTAATCCTAGTTTGCATCTGGAAGGTATTTTACGGACTATGTATGACGATAGAAATCGTCTAACTAAAGATGTTTCTGAGCAATTGATTCGGTATTTTGGTGAGCAGGTCTTTAGAACATGCATACCTAGAAAAATTCGCTTAGCTGAAGCGCCCAGTTATGGCTTGCCTGCAATCAGTTATGATAAATCCTCTCGTGGCTCATTGGCGTATATTGCTTTAGCGAACGAAATGATAGAAAAAAAGAAATAAATAAGTGATGAGTTTTAAAAATCGTGGCTTAGGGAGAGGTCTTGAAGCTTTGTTGGTTGATGTGCCTGCTAATGAAGATAGGCCAGTAGAGGTAAAGGCCAGTCATCCCAATGAGGTGTTAAATGATCCAGAGGTCATTAATGATGCGGCTGAATCAGTAGAGATGGCTAATGACTTGTTGCTCGCTATCCGCCAAGAAAGGCTGGCTATTTTAGCAGAGGCTTTTGCTTTAAAAGAATTGATCAATGAGATAGAGCAGCAAGTTCGTGATTTTTAAAAATAGATTTGTTTGTTCTGACAACCGAAATGTGATTCATAACTTGATTATCATCGCCTAGCGAATAAACATACATAATGAGAAAAAATGTCTTTAAATAAACGTGGGTTAGGTCGTGGTCTTGATGCTTTATTAGGTGATGTTTCTGTTAAAGAAGAAAAACATCATTTGCATCTGTTGCCGATAGAATATTTACAACGAGGTAGGTATCAGCCGCGCCAAGATATTAATCCAGAAAAACTACAGGAGCTAGCTGACTCTATTAAAGCGCAGGGTATTATTCAGCCTATTATTGTGCGTCAGCTTAGTTATGAGAAATACGAAATAATAGCGGGTGAGCGACGTTGGCGTGCAGCGCAATTGGCTGGCTTGACGCAAGTGCCGATAGTAGTCAAGGAAATGGATGATCGCTCGGCTATGGCTGTTGCCTTGATTGAGAATATTCAGCGAGAAGATCTTAATCCCTTAGAAGAGGCTGAGGCATTAAAAAGATTGCTAGATGAGTTTGAAATGACGCATCAGCATGTCGCAGATGCTGTGGGTAAATCTCGAACGACTATTACCAATTTATTACGCTTAATTGACTTGCATCCTGAAGTAAAAAAGTTACTTGTGAGTAGTCAGTTAGAAATGGGGCATGCACGGGCTTTATTATCTTTAGATGGCCCTAATCAAGTGGCTGCCGCTAATAAAGTAGTTAAAGAAGGCTTAACAGTAAGAGCAACGGAACGATTGGTTAGAGAGTTTCATTCCGAGCCTAAAATTCAAAAAATTAAAACCATTGATAAAGATACGTTGCGATTACAAGAAAGCTTAACTGCTAGCTTAGGTGCAAAGGTTGTTATTGATCATAAAGAAAATGGATCAGGAAAATTAGTTATCGCCTATACCAGTCTGGATGAACTGGATGGCATTATTGGTCAATTTAAAACCTATGAAAGCTAGCTAACTAGCTTTCATAGAAATTTAACGTGCTTTAATGGCGGTTTCGAAACTAAGCTGCCTAATGAAATAATATTAAACAGCGTTTAGGTGTTCATGATCATAAAGTCGTGTTTTTTTCCAACCGGCAAATTTATCATCATAAAATTGAATGTCGTTATCGATAGAAAACTCATAGCAACTTCTAAATAATTTTGCTGTACGGAAGGCGTGCAATTCATCATCAGCGGTAACTTTATCTACATTGCCGACTTGAAACGTTTTATTTCTGGATTTGCCGTTGCAGACCCAAAAAACGGTATAGCAAAGATAGTTTTTATCTTTTCTATGATCATATTTAATGGTTCTTGATACACCGGTAACGCCAGTGGTGGTTTTATTTTTGGGTGGCTTAAGAAAGCGGGTTTTACTGCCCTTTAAAACGACTAGCATCTGGTCTCGCCAGGTGATTGCCGCATTAAGTGACTTTCCTTTGTTGCCCCATAATTTATGTGAAAAATAACGGCTCGTTTCCTTACCGCGTCTTACTATGCGCACCTGATAACCAAATACATCCGGTTCGGTGATATGTTTGTTTTTTGCCATATTGATAATCCCCCTCGACAAGAATTATAGCATTGATTTAACAGCAGGGTTACGTCGCCACATCATATGGTAACATTTAAAACTGCCTTTGTGTGTAAACTGTTTGTAATTATTGTAATCCCTTGCCTACAAATTATGGCTAAAGTTTAAATAAAAGCAAGTTAAAAATAACAATACTAGACAATTTCCCACTATTTCGGTGTAGAATACGCTACGAAACCACAGAAAGCGTGGTAAGTGATGTTTTAACCTTTTGCTTTTTAAATATTTCTGGAGACAATTAATGAGCGTTTTAGTCGGTAAACAAGCACCTGATTTTACAGTTCCTGCCGTACTCGGTGATGGTCAAATAGTCGATTCATTCAGTTTTTCGAAAGCAACAGAAGGCAAATATGCTGTTGTTTTTTTCTACCCATTAGATTTCACCTTCGTTTGTCCTAGTGAGTTAATCGCTTTGGATCATCGCGTAGATGACTTTAAAAGCCGTGGTGTTGAAGTGATTGCTGTTTCTATCGATTCACATTTTACGCACAATGCGTGGCGCAACACAGCTATTAATCAAGGTGGTATAGGTCCAGTTCGTTATACGATGGCGGCTGATTTAACACATGCAATCGTTAAAGATTATGATGTTGAAGCAGACGGTGGTGTTGCTTATCGTGGTACTTTCTTGATTGATCGTAGTGGTGTTGTGCGTCATCAAGTGGTTAATGATTTGCCATTAGGACGTAACATGGATGAATTGCTTCGGGTAGTTGATGCTTTACAATTCCACGAAGAGCACGGTGAAGTATGTCCAGCAGGTTGGATCAAAGGGGATGCAGGTATGAATGCAAGTCCTGCCGGCGTTGCTGATTATCTGAATAAGAATGCCGATAAGTTGTAATTAATAATAAGTTAAGGTTCAGGGTTTTTAATTTAAGCGCCTGAACCTTGATTTTTTAGTGAGTTTAGGATTTTTTCCCCGCAATATCTGCAAGCAGTTTCTTCCTAATAAAAAAAGCGACCGCAATGCCGCAAAGAGCAGGAATCTGAATGAGTAGAAAAGTCATGGTTGCGCTTTTTGCAACGAGTCCTGCCAAAGCCGTAACAACGGTTAATTTAATTGCCCACCACGTAATCCAAAAGCCTATTAGTCCTATAATAGCCCATTTATAAGGCTGTTCGCCTTGACTCTTTGCCGTTAAAAAAAACCAAACCAGTACAGCAATTCCGGCAAGTTTAGCTAAAAACAACATGTTTAATCCCTCGTTTCTTATTATGTAGTTATACAATAGGTATGATTCTGACTAGTACATACTAGCGTCAGGTCAGCATGATATTCCATAATAGCCAATCATTACACTTTTTTAACAACAGGAAAGCAGTGTGCTAAAACCCGTTAAAATCATTCTATCCGTCATTGCAGGTCTTCTATTATTGATCGTGATGAGTCTATTTTTGGCTTATTTTTTCATTGACCCAAATAATTATAAGCCGGAGATTGCCGCTGTAGTTAAAGAAAAAACTGGCAAAGACTTGAATTTGATAGGTGAGTTAAAGCTATCTGTGTTTCCTTGGTTAGGTATTTCAACGGGGCCAATAACACTAAGTAATACGACTGGCTTTCAAGATCAAGACTTCGCAACACTAGCTGGGAGTGAGATTAAACTTAATTTATTACCCTTGTTGAGCCAAAAAATTGATGTAAGTCGAATCGTTTTAAAAGATTTGGTTATCAATCTTGAGAAAAATACCCAAGGTGTTAATAGTTGGGATAGTTTGGCGCCTGTGAAAACACCCGTATCAGCATCCATTAATAATAACGAAGAGCAGTTGGCTGTTGATAGCTTAGCGGTTTTAGCTGTGGGTGGTATAACGATAGAAAATGCACAAATAAACTGGCGTGATCAAACAACAGCTAAGCAGTTATTCTTTAAAGACATCAATGCCACTGCCGATAGCTTTTCGTTTGATAAGCCGGTTGCGCTACAGTTGTCGGGTCTGATTATAAAGCCTGATAGTCATTATAAAGCGGCTATCGAGTTTAACGCTCAGCTTATCGTATCTGAACAGTTGGAGTCTTTCGTAGTAAATAATAGTGAACTGCAAGCTACGGTAAGCACTGAGAATACAGCAGATAAAGCCTTAAAGGTGAGTATTGCTGTCGCTAATGTTTTGTTAGATAAGCCAGCACAAACCATTAAGGTTTCTGGTGTAAAGTTAGTTGCAGGCGATATAGTGGTCAGCGCGGATTTATCAGGCGCTCATCTTGATGATCATTTTACTATTCAAGGTCCTGTAATATTGTCGCCCTTTAATCCTAGGGAGGTCATGACTAGCTTAGGTATTAAGATACCTGCATTACAAGACAAACAGGCTTTAACTCAGTCGTCATTGCGTTTTAATTTATCCGCGACAGATCATGCTATTGATTTACAAGAGTTAAGCTTAAATTTAGATAATTCTCAAATAAAGGGCTCTGCACAACTGCTGAGTTTTGTTGAGCCGGCGATCGTTATTAACTTAGCGGGGGATCAGTTTGATATTGATCGATATCTGCCGCCCGTTAAAAATCATTCGGTTAGTAAGTTGTTGAGTCCGTTTGCTGTTATGGCCTTAACGACTTATGCCTTGCCAGTCGATTTATTAAGCAAGTTAAGTGTCGAGAGCCAATTAAACTTGGCTAGTCTTAAGCTTAATGGCCTGACATTAAATGATTTTCAATTAAATCTGAATGCAAGTCATGGCCTGATTAAAGCACAGCAATCGGCTAAGGGTTTTTATCAAGGCGCTTATAGCGGCCATTTGAGTGTTGATTTGCATGATGGCCCTAAAGCCCTGTTAGCACTGGATGAAAAAATAACTCAGGTTAATGTTGAGTCCTTGCTTAAAGACAGCAAAAGTAAGGTTCAAATGACCGGCCTGGTGGATGCCTCATTGCAGTTAAAGGGGCAAGGACAAACTATTGATGAGCTCAAGTCATCAGTAAATGGTGATATACATTTTTCATTTAAAGACACTGAAATCAAAGGCTTTAACTTGCAAACTATACTTGATCGGGCTCATGTTAGTAGTGATGTTATGGATTCTGCTCAGGCTAAGCAAGAGTTAACGCGATTTTCTACTTTATCAGGCAGTTCTGTACTGGCTAATGGCATTATTCATAATGATGACTTAGTAGCCACAACGACTACGCTGCATATTAAAGGCAAGGGCACTATTGATCTTAATACAGAACAACTGGATTATAAGTTACAGGCGCAGCTTATAAAGGCGGCGGCCACGCCTACTAGCGTTGAGCAGCTGTATGATACGCCTATATCAATGGCTGTCACGGGTAGCTTTAGTAAGCCTAGTTATGCCTTAGACGTTTCAGCGTTATTAACAGAAAAGAATAAAGCCAAAATAGCGGCCTTTGTTGATAAGAATAAAGAAAAAATAGACAGTCTCGTAAATAAGATTGATCAAAAAATAGGGCCGGGTGTCGGTGAGCTATTAAAAGGTCTTTTGGGTAAGCACTGATTTATGATGAGTCCTTTACTATTCCAACAGCAGATTCTTGCTTGGTTCGATGTGCATGGTCGCAAAGATTTACCTTGGCAACTAAATATCACGCCCTATCGAGTTTGGTTGTCAGAGATCATGTTGCAGCAAACGCAAGTCACCACGGTCATTCCTTACTTTAATGCCTTTATAGAGCAGTTTCCGACGCTTGAGAAATTGGCGCAAGCACCACTAGATCAGGTGTTGCATCAATGGTCAGGGCTAGGCTATTACGCAAGAGCCCGTAATTTGCATAAATCTGCACAATTGATAGTCGGGCAGGGTTACTTTCCTGAAGCACTGGATGAGCTGGTGGCATTGCCGGGCATAGGTATGTCGACAGCAGGCGCTATTCTTAGCATTGTTTTTAAGAAAAGCGAGCCTATCCTTGATGGTAATGTAAAAAGAGTGCTGGCGCGTTTTAAGGCGGTTAATGGTTGGTCTGGCAATAGTCAGGTTAATAAGGTTTTGTGGGCAATGAGTGCAGAGCTCACACCGATAGCACGCGTCGCTGATTATACGCAAGCGATGATGGATTTAGGGGCAACGATCTGTACGCGCAGTAAACCTGCTTGTGACAAATGTCCTCTTGAAAGTCATTGCGTAGCTAGGCAACAGGGCATAGTGTCTTTATTGCCTACTCCTAAGCCTAGAAAAGTATTGCCTGTTAAATCATTAGTTTTTTTAATGCTCAGCAATCATCATAATCAAGTTTTTTTGGAAAAAAGACCGCCTACCGGTATTTGGGGTGGCTTATGGAGTCTGCCAGAATTTAATGATATCGATGCTGTACACGAATGGTGCTTAGCCAAACAGATAAGAGTTTACGATATTCAGATGTTAGCTGTTCAACGTCATACCTTCTCGCATTATCATTTAGATTACACAACGCTACTAATGCAAACCGATAACCCTATAAATTTTGTGATGGAAGTGAATCAGGCGCTCTGGTATAACCCTAAGCAGAAAGAGATGTTGGGTTTACCAGCGCCTATTAAATTACTATTACAACAACATATTGGAGATAGCAACAATGGCAAAAATGGTTAATTGCGTAAAATTAGGTATAGAAGCAGAAGGTCTTGATGACGCACCTTTTCCGGGAGCTAAGGGTCTAGAAATTTTTGAAAACATTTCAAAGCAAGCTTGGAAAGACTGGTTAAGCAAACAAACTATGTTAATCAATGAAAATAAATTGGCCAGCTTTGATCCCAAGGCTAGAGAATTTTTAGCTAATGAGCGTACCAAGTTTTTATTTGAAGATAATAATGAAATGCCTGAGGGTTACGTGCCGCCAACGACATAGGATACAAGCTTTGGCATATTGATCGCCCCGCGTCTATGCCTAGCAACTTAAGGTGGTTAAATCTTACGTTGCTAGGCGCATCTATGCACTCAAAAACATCGCATCGCCATAACTGAAAAATCGGTAAGATTCTTTTATGGCGTGTTGATAAGCATTTCTAATCTCATCGTAACCGGCAAACGCAGAAATCAACATGAGCAAGGTTGATTCAGGTAAATGAAAATTGGTTAATAAAGCATCAACTGACTTAAAAGCGTAGCCTGGCGTAATAAATAAAGCCGTGTCACCAAAGCCTGCGCTTAATTGACCGCTAGTAGAAGCTGATTCTAAGGCTCTGACGGCTGTGGTGCCGATGGCAATCACTCGTCCACCTTGCTCTCTAGTGCGTTGTACTGCATCGACTGTGGCTTGAGGAACGGCAAAATATTCTTTATGCATAACATGATCGACCAAGTTTTCTGCACGCACAGGCTGAAAAGTACCGCTACCGACATGTAAAGTGACGAAAGCTGTTTGTATCTTTAGTGCTTTAATGTTAGCCATTAGCGCTTCATTAAAATGTAAACCGGCTGTGGGAGCGGCTACAGCTCCGGCTTCTTTAGCAAACACCGTTTGATAGCGAGTTAAATCTGAGGCATCATCAGCGCGAGTAATATAAGGCGGTAAGGGAATATGGCCAATTAAATCTAATAGCTCCATTATGGTCATACTTGCAAACTCTACGATAAATAAATCATCGGCTCGCCCTTGTACAGTACAGCTGTAGCCTTGATCCAATTCAATGATAGCGCCTGCTTTAGGCGACTTACTGGCTTTAACATGCGCCAGCGCATGATGATCGTCGAGTAGGCGTTCAATTAAGATTTCAATTTTACCGCCGCTTTGTTTTTTTCCGTAAAGTCTGGCAGGGATTACCTTGGTGTCATTAAAAACCAATAAATCTTGGTCAGTAATTAAGTCAATAAAATCGGTAAATTGGCGGTCAGTTATCTGTCCTGAATTTTTATCCATACACAAAAGACGGCTAGCATCACGCTCTGCCAAGGGTTTTTGCGCAATTAAGGCATCAGGTAATAGGTAGTTAAAGTCACTTTTTTTCATAGCCAGCGATATTATCAGGTTAAAGCGATTAATACACCTTAAAAATAAACTAGCTTTTATTAAAGACTATCCTTATAATGTCCGTTCTTTGCCGGGATGGCGGAACTGGTAGACGCGCCGGATTCAAAATCCGGTTGGGGTGACTCAGTGCCGGTTCGATTCCGGCTCTCGGTACCAAATTCTGGTTTCGAGAAGTGCAAAGAAACCAATGGCTTAGAGAGCTTTATGTTCTCTAGGCCATTTTTCGTTGTACTGTAGTGTTCTGCTAAAGCCTTCCACGTTGCACTCACGTTGCAATTGAAAAAAAAACCTCATCATAATCCCTTTTTTCAATGTAGAGTCCATTAAAAGCTTTATAGTCCACGAAAAAATGTCAAAGCTTTTGTGCTTTTCGTGGACAGTAGGTTTAGAAAATGACTAAGGAAATTTGGTATAGAGAAGAATGCTATCAGATACAAGGTGCTGTATTTGATGTGTACCGGGAAATGGGCTGTGGTTTTCTTGAGGCAGTTTATCAGGAGTGTCTGAGTAAGGAGCTGTCAATGCGTGGCATTCCTTATTTCGAACATCAAGAACTGCGGCTTTTATATAAAGGCGAAACCTTGCGGGGAGTCGCTATTTTTGAGTAAATATTTCCCTTGCTCCCAACGTAGAAATACTCAAAAATACCGCGACAAATTAGATTGCTACGCAAGCCCCAGTCGTCCTGGTCACTCGTTCGCCACCCAACAAGGGGTGGCTCACATGCTCTCCAATGACTCGACGCGATTTCGTAAAGCCTGCATTTTCACTGCGCAAAGAGACGCTCCGTGAAAACACATGCACTATCGCTTCTGGGGACTACTCGACTCCTGTCTCGCAGCGGCGGCAAACCTATATTCCAGACTTCATTTGTTATGACTCTATTATTGTTGAACTTAAAGCGCTTTCTGATACAACGCCAGCACATAAAGCACAGGTGTTAAATTATCTTAAAGCTACCGGAATGCGTTTGGGTTTGTTAATCAACTTCGACTGTTATCCAAAAGCAACAGCAGAGCGAATTATATTATGATATTTTCGTGCTTTTTCGTGTCTTTCGTGGACATTATCCGATTTTAAATATTTGGAGGCTATAACATGCAATTGGCTATTGAATTACCCGATGATTTAGGCAAGGAGCTTTTGCAGCAAGTGAGTGTGAATGAGTTTGTGCAAGCAGCGGTTAGAAAAATGTTGCTGGAACAGCAACAGCTTAATCTGGAAAAAAAAATAAGCGAGGCTAAAAAAGACCATTTACCGGTAACCCAGTCATTTATTGGTGTGCTGGCAGGCACCAAGCTTGATGAAAGCGATTATAAAAAGCATCTTGAGGATAAATACCTTTGAAGGTTGTATTTGATACCAACATTATTCTGGACGTGCTGTTAATTAGAGAGCCTTTTTCCCAGATGTCTATCAATTTGTTTGATGCAGTAGTCAGTAAAGAAATTGAAGGGTATTTATGTGCAACGACTGTAACAACGATTGATTATTTAGTTGCAAAACGTCAGGACAAACAAAGAGCAAGGGCGTTAGTAGGCCAACTGTTGGAATTGTTTTCAGTCGCTGAAGTTAATGAGGTGGTTTTGGCAAAGGCGGTTTTGTCTGATTTTTCAGACTTTGAGGACGCTGTGCTATATGAAGCAAGTTGTTATGCCGGTGTTGATAGTATTGTGACAAGAAATGGCAATGATTTTAAAACAGCTTTGTTGCCTGTTTTTAGTCCTGATGAATTATGGCATCAAATTCAACAGGGCATCAATAAATGATTGATACTTGGCTACAAAACGATCTGAATAGTTGCGTAGGTCAGGTTAGCGACAGCGTAACCCGACAGAGATTATTAGATTGGTAAGAACGACAATTAGGAGAAGAAGACATGGTTGCACTACGTCAAATTATTGAAGACCCACAAGATGTTATTGCTGTTCCAGTTGAATTTCGTCATAGGCCGATTGAAATTATTTTTATGGCATTGGAATCAATCACGCCCGATTTGCCCACGCAAAAAGGCATGACGGCCACATCAAAAACTCTACGGGCAAATTGGTTTGAAGGCTATAACGTTGCAGAAGATGTCGATGTTTTAGCCTCTTTACCGATAGCTGAAGCCCTAGAGGAATGGGAATAGTAAATAATCACTTGCAAGGTGACAGGTCTAAAATTACAATACACACACTTATGTACATACATTAGGAGTGATCTATGGCAACTTTAACTACACGCATTTTCAAAAACGGCAACAGCCAAGCGGTGCGTATTCCACAAGAATTCCGACTGGATGTGAATCAGGTTGAAATTAGTCAAAACGCTAACGGCGATTTGGTGATTCATCCGTTGCCGATTAATCGTGGCATGGCTTTATTGGCTGTCCTGAACGGATTTGATGACGATTTTGTTAGCCAGCTTGAACGAGATTATCAGCAACA
>CAIVYW010000303.1 GCA_903910205.1 uncultured Methylococcaceae bacterium
GGTGTATGGCAATGTTGGTGGCTCTCCCTCATATTATTAAGGAGAGCTTCGTGGATAGATTTACTGACATAAATATCACCGTTTAGAACGCTATTAACAGCGACTAATAGTGTTTGTTCTGATTCGTTTGACATGATGTAGCCATGTCCGCCCGCTTTAATGACTTGTTCAGCATAGACCTTTTCATCTTGCCAAGAAAACACCAATATCCTTATATTAGGGATAATAGCTTTTAGTTTTCTAAACAAAGACAGACCTAAGCCTTTACTCAGCGATAAATCAACTATAGCTAGATCTAAGGGCTCAGCGCAATTAGTCATTTGTACTATCGCGGCTTCCAAAGAACCGACTTCGCAACAAACCGTTAGATTTGGATCAAGAGCGACTATAGCTGAAATACCAACTCGGACGACTGGATGGTCGTTAATAACCATGATATTTTTTTGGGTTTTTGAGTTTGTCTGCAGCATTAATTCTATTAAATTATTTAACTGGCTATGTTTTATTAATTTAGAAAATCATCGTTGAGCTAATATAGATCTATCGCGCAAAGACATAAATTAATACTAAATTATTACCATTATAACTATAAGTAAATATAAAACCACACATAAAGAGCTGTTGAATAACATTTAAGAACAGAGCCATCAATTTATGCTCTTTTAGCTTATGCATGGCTTGCACACAATTAGAAATTAACAAGCAGCTTCGATGAAATGCAGTGAAATCGAGGGAATCGGTGTACTGTAAAGCTTCGGTTGCGCTTTGCTCCATCGAGACTACGAATTTATCACTATAAATATCAGTCCAATTGTATAGACAGCAAATAAACACAAAAAACGTCTGTAAGTTATAGGGCGGCTTCGCTACGTGCTCTTACAAGTCCTGACAGCATAGCGCTGCATATAGGCAAGATTGAAAACAATCTAACAAATTAAGCTCCCAGGAAATAATACAAGTGAGGATCATCTTGTAGCACCATTATACGAAGCTCATGAACCTCGGTAGTCTTCAATAATGGCTGTCTGACAGGCTTAAATTAACCATAGCTGGGCTATTGAGCCTCTAGGCTGGCCTACAATTAATGTTATAGGAGGCTCGTGAGCCACTGCCTGGGGTTCATGAGCCTCGGTAGTCTTCAATAATGGCTGTCTGACAGGCTACATTTAACCATAGCTGGGCTATTGAGCCCCCAACTTGGCCTCCCTAGCCCAGGTGTATTAGTAAATAGCCTCCGAGTTAGCCAATTGAGCCCACCAGAGAGGCTACGTTGCTTGTCACGGGGACTACAGCAGCTACTTGCATTATTTATGCGCATTAAAAGGCATAAAAATTACACTGCAAACAATTAGCCTAGATGAAGCGCAGTGGAATCGAGGGAATCGGAGCACTGTTAATCCCCTACTCCAGATTACGGATTACGGACTATAAATATCAACCCAATTGCCTAGCAAGAAATAGTCACAATGAAGTAAATCAGAATCAAGCAATTATATTCGCTTAAGGTTGGAGATTAAGAAGCATCAGGCTAAATTTATTGGCAGCTTAAATAACGATGTTACTAAGCGGCGTACAAAATTTCTTACACCCTCATACTAGAAGCTTTAGCTTCTTCTGAGGCGTAGCTAAAGCTTGGTTATTTTGGCTCCCAAGCAGAACTCTCCTCACTATAAACATAATATTGTCATCTCGCTGTCGCATTATTTATATAGACTGAAAGAAATAGTAATAATCTGTATAACTCTAATGCCTTCAAACTTACAAAACGAATTACTTAGAATTCTTGACACCCAACAACTAACGCCTCATTTTCAACCCATCATTGACTTAACACAACGAAAAATTATTGGCTATGAAGCCTTGATTCGTGGCCCAGAAGATAGCACTTTACATAGTCCGCTTAATCTATTTGAAACTGCTGAACGTTGTGGCTTAAGCACTAAGCTAGAATTCATGTGCAGGGAAGTCACCATTAAGCGCTATGCCAACCTTAAGCTCAAAGAAAAACTATTCATTAATGTTAGCCCTAGCGTGTTATTGGAACCAGAGTTTAAAACGGGAGAAACACTTCGCTTTCTTGATAAATTTGGTGTTGATCCGCATTGTATAATCATCGAATTAACCGAACAACAACCCACGGATGATTACAATTTGATGCGGGAAGCGGTTAATCATTACCGCAGTATGGGCTTTCAAATCGCCTTAGATGATTTAGGTGCTGGTTATTCAGGCTTAAGGCTTTGGTCGGAATTGTTACCCGAATATGTAAAAATAGATAAACACTTTATATCTGGCCTACATAACGATCCGATTAAATTTAATTTTGTGCGTTCCATTCAAGGTATTGCAAGTTCACTTAACTGCCATGTTATTGCTGAAGGCATCGAAACCGAAGAAGAATTTATCGCCGCAAAAAAACTGGGCATTAGTCATGCGCAAGGATACTATTTCGCTAGACCCACCGCTATACCGACAACGAATCTCGACAACAAGATTTTTGTATCTACTTATACCGAAGCACTATCTCTAGAAACCTCAGTTCATGTAACGGCTGGAAATATTGCCAAAATGATGACGTCGATTTCTTCAGCAACCAGTATTAATGAAGTAATGACCTTATTCCAGCAAAGTGAAAGTTTGACTATTTTGCCTTTGATGGATAACAACATAGCGA
>CAIVYW010000304.1 GCA_903910205.1 uncultured Methylococcaceae bacterium
TCGCATTGGACACCTCTTTAGTTTTTTGTTTTGGTTGACGGAAACTATACCATCTAACCTTTTTAGGTGGTGGTGCATTTATTATATGAATTCGGGACTGATGAATTTTCATCTTGCACAGGTAAATCGTCATCTGAGATCTCATTGCTATCTGCCTGTAGAGCCTTCTTTAACGCATCTTCTTCGGTCACGGGTTCTGGCTTATCGCCCTCAGAACTTTCATTGGCAGCATCGTCATTGCTATGAGCAGAAGATTTATCCCACGGAAGCTCACTGCCAGGTGGCATAGAACTATTTTGTGAATTTTGATTTAGCCTTTCACGCGAAACTTTAAGATCAATCAATAATCGATTTGCTAAATTTTTGATAGCATCGAGCGAGAGTGAGTTAATCACCTCTTCGTTAAGTTGTCGTAAATCATAATCGCTAAACTTCATGCTTATAAAACTATCACACTGTCGTCAGAAAAAGAAATTTTTTAAAAAAAATAGGGGGGGAGTGAATGGTTACTACAAAGCACATATTTTGTCTCTCGATATCGCCTCATAGTGTCAGTTTTCTTTACACCCTAACCTACCCGTTATTTTCTACTTAACTTTTATCAACAACAAGCCGGAAAACTCATACAGAAAGCCCTCATTGCCTCACCATCATTGATTAAAAGCCATAGAGTATTAACCGTTAGAGAAATCATCCTACCTTAAAATACAAGCCGGCATTCTAATAACACACTCAATTCTAACATCAAAAGTGTCTGTTTTTTTTACAACTTCAACGACTCATAGCCTATATCTAGCCTTTCTTTTAAAAGAGATCACTCTAAGCAACTGTAAATAATGCTTTTTATAGAACATGGCACAGATGCTGCTTTATACATACTGTACGTTATTTGTACCTTAGCTACTTTTCTTTCGAGTCAGGTAGCCTTAAACAAATAGACTTACCCACGCTACGACAGACACTCCGTCTGTTAATGAGTTATTACTTTTGGAGAATTCTATGTATAATTTTAATAAATCGTTACTATCCATTGCCTTAACAGCGACCTTGGCTATGGCTAGTACAACGACTATGGCTTACCCTCTATTTTCCATAAACCCTACAAATACCGGCGTAGTAGGTACCACCGGTACTAAAGTTGGAGATAGATTGGTGGGCGGATATAATGAGGTCGTCACCTTAAATGCTGACAATACTTTTAATGCATCAATTTTCTGGAGTAATGCAGGCACACTCTATAATACTCCAGGTCCAACAAACCCCCCACTTTCTCTGGGTCTGTGGTTAACTGATCAGTTTAATGGTACTTATTCTACTAGCGCAGGAGTTACAACCTTCTCACCTAATGGCAGCACCAGTAATTCTGATGGTATAGCCCTACACATTTACTATACCAGTGGCATCGACTCTATGAGCGCTGGCACTAACCCAATAAACGGAAACACTCTCTTTACACCCATTTTTTATGACCCATCTAGTAACCCTATATCCAGCCCCATTAGCACACTCATTGCCACAGGACAAGAATTTGCTACACCGCCCTACAGTGGCACAGCAAATGGAGCTAGCGGTAACAATTTCGGCAAAGGAAGTTTTTCTTTAGGTACTTCGATAACCTTATTAGCCGCTAATCACTATTTCGTTACTCCGAACCCCTTTTACAATGAATCATTTCAAACAGGACAATATAACTCATTAAATCTAGTGGGTACTTTTAATCCGAGTGGCAGCAACACGTTCATAAGTGACGGTTCTGCAGACATCGTATTTAACCAATCAGTACCAGAACCCGCCAGCCTTGCCTTAGTCGGCTTAGGTCTGTTAAGTTTAAGTGTCGTCAGACGTAAAAAGCAATCTAACGCGTTAAAAGACGCTTAAGCTTTACATTTAAAATGGTAGGGCGCTATTAAGTCGATCAGATCTTGTGTTAAGTCTTTACACATCATTAAATAAAACTTGGCGACCTTATATCTTTGAACAACTGATGCTACTGAGCTTATCACTTTTTAGGGTGGAGTAGCATCAGTTCGATCAAACAGGTGAACTATGCAAGACGGCGTCAGATTTTCAGCAACAGAACAAGAATTAAGGGCCTGCTATCAATTACGCTACAAAGTGTATGTTGAGGACATGGGACGTTTTAAAGACATGGGCGACCATGAACTTAAAGAATTAAAAGATGAATATGATGACTATGCCAGAGCGGTTATTGCCGTGAAAGACGGTGTAACCATTGGTACGCTAAGATTATTTTGGGGGCGAGATAAAGATTTCCCCCCCTTAATGATTGATGCCTATCATTTATCGCCTTTTTTAGATCAACTGAAACCACAAGAGATTTGTATTGTTGAGCGATTAATGGTCGATAAACACTATCGAGGTGGCAGCTCTACCTTACGTATGTATAAAGAAGTCATGCATTTTGTACTGGATCATCATATAGAAGCAGTCTTGCTCAATTGTGAACCACACCATTTAAATGCTTATTTAAAATTGGGCTTTAGACCCTTTACTCAAACCTATTCTTACCCAGGAATTGGCCTGGTTATTCCGATGGTTTTAATCACCGGTGATTATGAACATCTACAACGCGTGGGGTCTCCATTTTATATGCTAACTAGAGAAGAAGATTTTAGCCATTGCCGCTTTGTAAGCGTGTTACAAAACACCATTGCTCAGCAATCCAGTATCGTCAGTCAAACAACAACAAGTAAAGCCAACTTTTTAAGACAAATTTATGACAGTGCTGATCCTTTGGTGACCACAGAAGCTAAAATATTCAGCGCTCTCAATGAAGATGAAATTGAATCTCTGTTAGAAAAAAGCCATATTATTGACTGTAAAAAAGGCACCCATATTATTCAGAAAAATAATGCTGCAAAAACCATGTTTATATTGCTCTCAGGCATACTAGAAATATTACGTGATGGACAATTACAAGCGGTTATTTATCCTGGCGATGTTGTCGGTGAAATTTCTTTTTTCTTACATGTGCCACGAACCGCCGATATTATTGCCGCTACCGATAATGTTAAATTATTAAGTCTAGATGAAGCGTCCATGTCACGGCTATTAAAATTCGATCATATTCTTGCCAACAAGGTATTAATGAATATTTGTCGCAATTTATGTACCCGGGTAATGGGTACGGAAATTCAACAAATCGTTAATAAAAGTGGCTCTTAAGATTAATCACCCGTCACAAATAGTTCAGGATAGCCGCTATGGACACAGTATCATCTAAAAAAACAAGCAATATTGATCAATGCATTCGTCAATTAAATATCATTCATAAGCAGCGTTTAGGAGTCATAGGGCCGTTTATAGGAATGCTACTGATACTACTGTTTGCGTGTGTGTTATTACCGTTGTATTTGTTTCTCATATTTTTTAATGTCGTGTATTTTTGGATAAGACGGCAAAAACGCATTGATCCTAAACCTTATTTTAATTTTGATCGTCATCGCCTTGCCCACTTACGCTTTGCGGATAAAGTCTGGTGCGAATATTGTGAATGGGCAAATGGCTCATTACAATGGGCGCTGGCGATTACTAATGAAATTGAACGTCGCTATTGCCCCATCCAAAATCAATGCCATCCACATTGTGAGAAAGCTAAAAGCTGGCGTGATCAATTTCTAGCCTACCAACATCATCCTGAAGAGATTGATCAGTACTACCATGAGCGGTACTTAAAAGAATCAAATTTAGACGATATGTAGGACGTTATATGAGCCTTTTTTTATTTCATCCATCAACAGGACTTTAACATGCCTACTTTTGATTATGACCTAGCCTTTTCCAGAAACCATGGTATCACTAGCGCCACCGATCAAGCCCGCTTAAAGAATGCTACTTATGCTATTGCGGGCATGGGCGGCGTAGGCGGTGACTACCTAATTACTTTATTACGCACAGGCATTGGGAATTTTAAAATAGCTGACTTTGATGCCTTTGAAATGGCTAACTTTAATCGTCAGTATGGTGCCACCATGTCCTCTATCGGCCTTAAAAAGCTAGATATCATGGTTAAGCTTGCTTTAGATATTAATCCAGAGGCCCAACTAAAAACTTACGAAGAAGGCATCAATGAACAGAATGTTGATGACTTTTTAACAGGTGTCGATGTTTTTATCGACGCTGTGGAATTTTTTGAAATCAAGATACACCGATTGCTTATTAATGCCTGTATGAAACGTAATATACCCGTTATTTTTGGCGTACCGATGGGCTTTGGTGTTGGGGTATTAGTATTTAAACCCGAAGGCATGAATTTTGATAATTATTTTGATATTGATTACAACGAAATACTGGGCATACAAGCTTTAAAAATGGCTTTGGCCTCAGCACCGGCAGGCTTTCATCTCAAATACATACTCCCAGCCGCGTTCGATCTTAATAACCGCAGAGCCCCTAGTATTGCAAGTGGCTGTAAATTGGCAACAGGAATAGTTATTAGTAAGGCAATATTAGCCTTATTACATCCAAAGGAGCTTAAATCAGTACCTCATTACACCTGTTATGATGCTCGATTGAATAGACTAAAAAATGGTTATTTGTGGAGAGGTAACAAAAACCCACTACAACAATTAAAATTCTTTATCGCTCGTAAGCGACTAGGTATTTAAGAGGACTCATCATGACGACTGAATCAGAAAATCCAGACAAAAGCTCCCCCCTTAAAAAAGGTGCTGATGCCTATCGTGACCCTTCTTGGTGGTATGACATCCGAGGTTTTTTTATTTTAATGGGTACTTATCAAGTAATGATTTGGACTCATTTAGCTTTTTTTGCCAAAAATTTAGGTGAACGACATCTTGAAGCCGCCATAGGCTCTGGGACTTTTTTGGCTTTAACACTATTCACAAAAAAAATAACAGGTGGCCGTCTGCCTGAAGAAATCATAGGTATTGATTATGCCGAACGCATGCTCAAAGGCGCTAAAAAACTATTCAAAAACAGCAAAAACATACACTTAGTTCAAGCAGATCTAGGTAATATTAATTACCCAGACGACTACTTTGATTCAGTCAATATTGCACATTCCTTTCATGCTTTTCCTGAGCCTGACAAAGTACTTAAAGAGCTACATAGAGTCATGAAACCCACGGCTCATCTTTATGTTGATGTTTTACTTACACCACGAGGCGGATGTTTTAGGCAAGCCATTGCCACTAGGGTCAATCGATTTTGTTTTAAGAAGGGAATTTTAGCAAGGACATGCGATCCAGAAACGACCAAAGCACAATTTGAAAGCAACCACTTTAATGTGATTAACAGCTACATCAAAGGCAATACTTTTCATATAATCGCCGCAAAATCTTAAGCTGTGATTAATATTTTTGTTATGCCGAATTATTATTAAGCCTGCTGAGTTAACTAAGTCAGCAGGCTTAATGACTTAAATAACGCTAAACTTTGTGATAAATATCTGCACCTTCATCAAGAAATTGTTTAGACTTTTCATCCATTCCTTGTTTTAGCGCTTCATTTTCATCTTCAATGCCTTTTGCTGTTGCGTAATCACGCACATCCTGACTAATTTTCATAGAACAGAAATGAGGCCCACACATAGAGCAAAAATGTGCAACCTTAGCTGAGTCTTTAGGCAAAGTCTCATCATGAAATTCACGCGCCTTTTCAGGATCAAGACCGATATTAAATTGATCTTCCCAACGGAATTCAAAACGGGCTTTAGACATGGCGTTATCACGGGCTTGTGCGCCTGGATGACCTTTAGCTAAATCAGCGGCATGAGCGGCAATTTTATAGGTCACAATACCTTCACGCACATCTTGCTTGTTCGGCAAGCCTAAATGCTCTTTTTGCGTGACATAGCACAACATAGCGCAACCATACCAACCAATATTCGCCGCACCTATAGCTGAGGTAATGTGGTCATAACCGGGCGCTATATCCGTTGTCAAAGGGCCTAAGGTGTAAAAAGGCGCTTCACCACATTCTTCTAACTGTTTTTCCATATTGATTTTAATCATGTGCAAAGGCACATGACCTGGGCCTTCAATCATGGTTTGGATATCGTGTTTCCAAGCGATTTTTGTTAACTCACCTAAGGTTTCTAGCTCGCCAAATTGTGCCGCATCGTTGGCATCATAAATAGAACCCGGGCGTAAACCATCACCTAATGAGAACGATACGTCATAGGCTTTCATGATTTCGCAAATTTCTTCAAAATGCGTATATAAAAAGCTTTCTGTATGATGCGCCAAACACCATTTCGCCATAATTGAACCACCGCGTGAAACGATGCCAGTCATACGTTTAGCCGTAAGCGGCACATGGTGTAAACGAACACCCGCATGAATAGTAAAGTAATCAACGCCCTGCTCTGCTTGCTCAATTAAGGTGTCGCGGAAAATTTCCCAGGTCAGGTCTTCAGCTTTGCCATTAACTTTTTCTAATGCTTGATAGATAGGTACAGTGCCGATAGGTACCGGTGAATTACGCAGTATCCATTCACGGGTTTCATGAATGTTTTTACCGGTTGATAAATCCATAATGGTATCGCCGCCCCAGCGTATACCCCAAAGCATTTTTTCTACTTCTTCATCGATAGATGACGTTACCGCAGAATTACCTAGATTACCGTTGATTTTAACTAAGAAATTGCGACCTATAATCATAGGCTCCAATTCAGGATGATTAATGTTGCAAGGGATAATAGCGCGGCCTCTTGCTACTTCATCTCGCACAAATTCAGCGGTAATAACATCAGGAATAGCCGCTCCAAAAGAATCACCCGGATGTTGACCCTTCCATAAGTCACGCATTTCTTCCATTTTTTGGTTTTCGCGTATAGCGATAAATTCCATTTCTGGGGTAATAATGCCCAGCCTTGCATAATGCATTTGCGAGACATTTGCGCCTGCTTTAGCACGACGTGGTTTACGAATATGTTCAAAACGCAAACTTGCTGTCGCTGGATCTTCTAAGCGCTGACGACCAAACTCTGAACTAGGGCCGGTTAATTCTTCAGTATCATTACGTTCTGTTATCCATGCTGAGCGGATAGCACCTAGCCCTTTCTTTAAATCAACTTCAACATTAGGATCCGTATAAACACCCGAGGTATCATAAACATAAAGTGGACCATTCTTTTCTACTGCACCAAAATGAACAGGCGTATCAGACAAGTTAATCTTACGCATAGGCACTTGAATGTCAGGACGACTGCCCTGTACATAAATTTTTTCTGATGCCGGATAGGAATCAATTTTCACACTACTGGCCGTTGTAGCCTCAGCAGTCTCATTTAGAACAGCGCTCATGTCTTTACTCCAATAACAATAAACAAGGCGCAGGGAAGTCTGGGCTTTCCTACGCCGGTATTAACCGGGGTCAGGTTCAAAGGGTATCTCTCAGCCTTACGTTCTAATGCAACGAAAAGCACCCCTAGCCTTTACGGATGTCGGACTACGTTAAAGGATAATGCTGCAGATTGCAAGCAAGAACCCATGTAGTCACACAATAAAACAATGATTAGCACCTATTAGATATAGGTACTAATCACCATTAATGGCTATCATATTGCACTTCTATTCTTAAGCGTTACTATTCACGGCGCTCTTAAGCAATTTTCTGCTCTTTACAAAAGTCTTTTAAATACGCTAAAAAGTCATCTTTTAACTCTTTATGTAACAAGGCCTGCTCTACTGTTGCTATTAAAAATCCTAGCTTAGAGCCACAATCATAACGCTTGCCTTCAAATTCGTAGGCCAGTACAGTTTCATCTTTTAATAAGCTTGCAATAGCGTCCGTTAATTGAATTTCACCACCGGCACCGCGCTCGGTGTGCTTAATCTTATCAAAAATAGCCGGCGTTAAAATATACCTACCTACAACCGCTAAATTAGAAGGCGCATGTTCGGGTCTAGGTTTTTCAACAATGAGTTCAATGGGAGCTGATCTGTCTATAAACTCATTGATTTTTACAATCCCGTAACTGGCCGATTCTGATGGATTAATGCGCTCCACACCTAATATAGAGGTTTGTTTTTTCTCGTAAAGCTCAACCATCTGCGCCATACAGCCACGCGCCCCATCTTCGACCATGTCATCTGCCAATATAACAGCAAACGGTTCGTCACCTATGACAGAGCGAGCGCAATAAACGGCATGTCCCAAACCTAAGGCTTCTGCTTGACGAATAAACACAAAAGAGACATTAGGCGGCACAATGCTCTGTAGTAGCGTTAGCAATTCTGTCTTACCTTTTGCTTCTAATTCTTTTTCCAGCTCATAAGCCTTGTCAAAATGATCCATAATGGCATTCTTACTACGTCCAGTAATAAATACCATCGTATCAATTCCGGCGGCAACGGCTTCCTCTACCGCGTACTGAATCAAAGGCTTATCAACAATCGGTAGCATTTCCTTTGGACTAGATTTGGTTGCAGGTAAAAAACGGGTACCTAAACCAGCGACAGGGAAAACAGCTTTAGTAATTTGTTTGTTCATGTTTTATTTCCATTATTTAAATTAGTAAGAGTCCAAATGAATACTTAACTATTAACTCGAAATCTTAGTCCACACTAAACACGCCCATATTGATCATCAAAACGAACGATATCATCTTCGCCTAAATAACTACCCGATTGGACTTCGACAATTTCCAAGGGAATAACACCTGGATTTTCAAGACAATGAATAACCCCTAACGGTATATAAGTAGACTCATTTTCAGTTATTAACAAGGTCTCTTCGCCCTTAGTGACCAACGCAGTGCCTTTAACAACCACCCAATGTTCGGCACGATGATGATGCCGTTGCAGCGACAACTTAGCGCCAGGCTTAACGACAATGCGCTTAGTTTGATGACGATCACCGCTATCAACCAAATCATAGTTGCCCCAAGGCCGTGAGGCTTTTCTATGTAAGTCGGCTTCACTGCGCCCACGCTGCTTTAATTGATCAACAATTTGCTTAACCTCCTGAACTCTATCTTTGGGCGCAATCATCACGGCATCGGCAGTTTCAACGACCACTAAATCATGCACTCCGATAACAGCAACTAATTTATTTTGAGCATGGATAAATGAATTATGACTATCAACCGTCAACACATCGCCGCAAATCGCATTGCCATTAATATCTTTATCGGTGACATCCCATAAAGCTGACCATGAACCCACATCATTCCAACCCGCATCTAGGGGAATGACAACAGACTTATCGGTTTTTTCCATGACCGCATAATCAATAGAGTCAGCAGGACAAGTAGCGAACAATTCCTTATCTAAGCGCACAAAATCCAAATCAACTTTCGCAGCACTCAATGCTTGTCGACACACGCTGAGCATCTCTGGATTAAATTTCTCTAACTCAGTTAAGAAAGTACAAGCTTTAAAGGCAAACATACCACTATTCCAGTAATAATCACCACTAGCCACATATTGACTTGCCGTCTCTGCATCTGGCTTTTCAACAAAAGCCGCCACACCAAAAGCTGAGCCATACTGAACCATATCGCGTTTAATATAGCCATAGCCCGTTTCTGGTTGATTAGGAACAATACCAAAGGTCACCATAAAACCTTGCTCCGCCAAGAGCTTTGCTTGTTCAATTGCTTTATGAAAAGCGGCTAAATCGGCAATAACATGATCTGCTGGCAGAATCAATAAGATATCATCTTCTGATTCGGCGCTAAGCGCCGCCATGGTTACCGCAGGCGCGGTATTTTTACCCATAGGCTCTAAAATAATAGCCGCTGGCTTTACCTCTATTTCCCATAACTGCTCTGCCATCATAAAACGATGATTTTCATTACAGACAGCAATCGGGGCTTTTAAAGCGGTTATGCCCGCCAATCTGAGTAAAGTTTCCTGAATCATCGTGTGATTAGAAACCAGCGGCAGAAATTGTTTTGGATATTGTCCGCGAGAAAGTGGCCAAAGACGCGTTCCTGAACCACCCGATAAGATAACGGGAATCATAATATTTTCCTTAAGTATTAAAAGGTGAGTTGATTTTTTCATTTTAGCATTGCTTAGCCATATACAGTAATAAGTTAAGCCTGTTTATGTTACAAATAATGTTCGCATCATTGCTCTAAGCCTATCAAATATATTAACAGCAGTTAATTTCCTCTCTAAAATTTGCAATCAATTCTCGCTGCACCAGAAATTCAATAACATGTTCAACACTTTCAGATAGCGTTTGTTCATGAGTATTCACTATCAACTCTGGATGCTCAGGCACTTGGTAAGGCGAACCGATGCCTGTAAAAAAAGGAATCTCACCTGCCCTAGCTTTTTTATATAAACCTTTTACATCACGTTGTTCACAGGTTTCAATCGGACATAAACAATATATTTCTAAAAAATCACCAGGGGGCACTAATTTTCTGGCAATATCACGATCTGATATAAACGGAGAAATAAAAGCCGTTAAAGTAATAACACCGGCCTCGGTCATTAATTTGGCCAACTCACCAATGCGCCTAATATTTTCAGTACGATCACTATCCGTAAAACCAAGATCGCTACATAGACCTTGTCGAACATTATCGCCATCAAGAACATAGGTGGAAACACCCATTTTATGTAGATAACTTTCTACAGCATGAGCTAATGTTGATTTACCCGAACCAGATAATCCAGTAAACCAAAGAATAACACTTTTATGAGCATGCAATAGCTCTCTATCGGCCCTAGAGATACTTGCATGATGCCAAACGGTATTTGTACTTTTTGTTGTCATAAGAAGATTGAATGAATGATATCGTTAAATTGATGGACTACCAAGTTAAGGCGTAACAGAAACTAGGCCTCGCCCTTCGTTTGCGCTTAGGGGAATCTTGTCTAAAAGTGAACGATTAAGCTAAGCTGTCCCGCTTTAAGTTGGTAGCCAACTTATGTATATTTTTTTTCAAATTCGGCAATAAACAAGGCTAATTCATCAAAAGGTAAATGATTAATACCAGCAGCGCTTTTACGCCCCCCCCCTGTAGAAAATAATGAACACAACTCATCAGCGCCAGTCTTGTTAACTAAAGGTGCGCGTACGCTAATTTGGTAACCACCATGAGCGTTATAACTGATAATGGCATGAGCACGCCCCGGCATTTTATTAGCTAACTCATTGCTGAATACACCACTAATACGCCTTGCCCAAGCCTCGTCTGGCAATCTATAAACAGCAATAACTGCCGTACAGTATTCTTCTTTAATTGCTTGTGCTTTAGCAATGTCCTGTACATAACCAGCTAACAACTGCTGATAGCTGCTGCCATTAGCTGCCATGTAATCAAATGGGGATGTATAGGCTACCAATTCTTGATATAAAACATCAGGACTGAAATGCAAATCGCTAACGGTATTACCACAACCATTGTAATTAAGACAAACACCTAGCTCTCTCAGTTGACTAAGTTGACTAAGAGATAACGATAGGCATTGAGAAAAACGCTTAGCACTATCAATTAAATTATCTCCAAATGCCGCTGTCACCGCCCACGCTCTAAATTTACCCCCTAAATATTGATCCATTAATAAGCTAGTACAGGTATTGGCCGACGTATCAATTATAGTTTTAAGCCTAGCATGTTGCGGAATTTCCCCCGACTCATGATGATCCACATAGAATACCGTGGCATCTTGCTCAAGTATTCTATCTAATGCCGAACGATTTTTTTGTAACGAAATATCTAATACTGTCACCGTATCATGAGCCTGCACCACGACTTGCTCTAATAATTGAATATCTCGTTTTACACCCGTAATTAACGTTGCTTGGACAGGTATTGCTAAACGTAATTGTATCAGTGCACAAATGCCATCCGCATCGCCATTAA
>CAIVYW010000305.1 GCA_903910205.1 uncultured Methylococcaceae bacterium
AAAATATTGCTGGGAGAGAGCAATGCGGCATTAAGCGCGATAGGCGATTGTTTGAAAGGAATATTCATCGGTTAGTAATTATTTTAGCGTAGGTGACTATTCTATCATTATTGGCTGGATTATAGGACAGCCTCCTAGGTAGGCTTGCAGCCCCTCTTCAACAGATAACTGGTCATCAGGATGAATACGCCCCAGCCATTCCTGATAAGTAGGCAGTATCTCGTCTTGGGCATAACCCAGCATCTCTTTCCAGATACGTGAATAAACGGCTTGATGAGTCTGGATATTCCAGTCCCAGACGCCGTCACCGGAACCTTCTATGGCAAATTTCCAGAGAAATTCGCTCTCACGAAGTTCATGCTCTATTTGCTTGCGTTTGGTGATGTCAGACATAAAGCCATACCAATACCAAAAATTAGAACCATCATTTTCTTGCTCTGGTAACGAACTCCCAGACACCCAACGCACAGTGCCGTTATAAAACTTCACCCGAAATTCATGACTCCACGGCGCCAAGTCTTGTACGGCTTTTTGGATGGATGCGACAACGCCGTGGAAGTCGTCTGGATGAATAAGAGCAAATAGTTGGGAAGCATCGTCACGGACGTCGTCAGGACTGAGCTGAAATAGTTCTCGAATGCCTTCACTGGCGAAGGGAAAGTAGGCGCTACCATCAGGGCGTAAACGAAACTTGTAAACCATGCCTGGCACCAGACTGGTTATTTTTTGGAGGCGACACAGTAAATCTTTCTCGGTTTTTAGGAATTGCAGGCGTTCGGTTTGAATGGCAACCGTCTCTTCGACGTTACCCAAGACAGTCTCGGCTTGTCTAATGTTGCTAAGATCAGTGATTGAAATACGGACGTTGGCGTTGATACTTAGACAATTTAATTGCACAGGGAATTCTCTTCCCTGGTCATGTTTCAGCATTAACTCGATATTTACAGCCTGATTGTACTTAATGAGTTGGGCGAATAATAAATACCAGCGATCACCATCTTCAGCTGCGACAAGGCTGGCAAATCGACGGGATAACAAGTTGTGACGTTCGATACCAAAAAGTTTAGTCGCTGCTTTATTGGCTTCTGAAATCAGTTCGTTTTCAGTGAGTGTGAGATGGCCGACTGGGGCATTATTAAATAGATCCGCATAATAGCCCTCTGATTGTTCATGCTGGGATTGAGTGCTTCGGAGATGCTCGTTCTGAACTTCCAGATTAATCAGCTTAGATTCCCGAGTAACTTGTATAGGTTCGGCGGCGCAGGCTTGTAAGGCTAAATTAAAGGCTACTGTACTGGTTTCGTTCATAGTGGTTTGGCATGCTAGGGTGTTAGTCAGCGCCTGATTAAAGCAGGCAAAGCTTAAGCCAGCAGTATCTATGGCCTGTGTGGCTAGGTCTGCTTGGTCTGAATAGTGGTTGAAACTGCTCAATCAGGATTCCAGTTGCAGGTTGCAAGACCTATCAACGGAAAGCGACACTCAAATGAATATGTTTGCATATGAAATTTGAAGCAGTAATAAGTCCCTAATAGCGATTGGTAATCGGCTAGAGGAATATCATGGCCTAGTAAAGCCGCTAACATGGGCTGTTGATTAAGATGGTTGTGCAAAGGCGCTGTGGCAGCACGTAAGCGTGTGTGCAGATCGATACTTTGTGTGCTCATCGTCGCAAACGCCTGATTTGATGACCTTGAAATAGGGGTATTTAATCGCATGTGATTGAAGCTTATATTAAGGTCTAGCCTAGTAGAATTTTAATTATTATATGTCTTTTGTGCATTATGGCTGTTGTTGATAATAAATAGATAGTCATTTTGGCAGCAATCACAATAAAAACGCTAATAATGTGTTAGTTTAATCGTTATTGTTAGATTTCTTGCTAAGTTGATTAGGGTATTGGTAGTGATAATACCTCTGCGAGCATAGCCAGTTGGCTAAGATGGCTGCCAGTGCAGGTATTAGCACTGCTAACAAAGGTATTGGCAGGTGGTTGGTAGGTGTGGGCTTAGTCACTAGGATAGTGCAATACCGCCCGTAGGTACTGTACTAGGAGGCTGTCCGAAAATAAGTCAGGGCTAAAAGCAATTCTACTGTCATCTGGAAAATTTTAAATTTTCAGATGAGTCTGTTTTAAAAATAACACATTAACTATGCTGCAAATGGGTTGTTCATGC
>CAIVYW010000306.1 GCA_903910205.1 uncultured Methylococcaceae bacterium
CATAATATAGTCGTGACGATTATTAGATTTAGTTGGCTACGCCGAGCTGGGGCTCAGCGCTCCCGGAATCAATAACCCTGTTTTGTTCCAATGCTCAACTAAATAACGCGATACGTACCATAGCAAGAAAGCCTTGTAGTTTTTTTAATAAACTAGGTGGCTTACGTAGGTGTTCGTGACCGGGTAATAATTGCCCTTTAGCCAGTTTAGCTATTTTTGTTTTTACCGCAGGATCGAGTTTGCCATCGGCGGCCAACTCAAAAAATAATGCTTTTACATTGCCTAAGTCAAAGAAGTCCCGTTGCCATTCCCATTTGTAATCACCGCCATAGCGAAACCAAGAGCCGCCGATGCCGGCAACTTCATAGTGACTACCGTCTTCTCGTAATGCCGGCGATATTTGCGTCCACAGGCCGATCACTTCACCTTGTTTTTCATCTATTAATATACGGTGATAAGGATAACGCCAGGCTTCAAAGCCTTCCATTTGTACACCTAAGGCCCATTCTTCTATTTCTTTACGGCTACGGGCAACAAATTCTTCATTAGGTCCAATATTCCAGCGATATTCTGCATTATCGGTATACATGGCGCCTAAGTATTTGGGCCAATTACCTTCTTTTTCAGCATCGCGATTCGCTTGTAACCAGCGCTCAACCATTTCTTCTAATTCTGCTCGGGGATATGCGGCCATAGGTTATCTCTGTTTAATTCAGTTTTATTTTAAGTGCTTTGCTAGGGCAATATTTTTCAGCTTGCTGGGCTTTACTGAGCAGCTCTAGCGATGGATGCTCTTGTAATAGCGTGACGTTACCGGCCTCATCTACGTGAAAAAGCTCAGGGGCTTCAGTCATGCAGGTTGCATGGCCTTGGCATAGCCCTCTATCTAGGTGTATTTGAAAGCTAGGGGTTGATGATGGGCTGGTTTTGGTATTATTTTGTGTGGTTTCGGTCGTCGTGTCTTTAATATCGGTACGTTTGATATACCGAACTTTGCAAGGTGATAGGGGTTGTACGACCATTTGGGTGAAATCATCTTGGTAGTAATCTTTCTCGTCGATTAATTCGAAGGTATAGCGGCGTAATAAGATGCTAAAAATGGCCTTTAGTTGCAACATAGCAAAGGCATTGCCGGTACATTTGTGTTTGCCGCCGCCAAATGCGATCCAGCTAAAAGGTTGTGCATCTTCTTGACGATCGGCTAGGTAGCGGTCAGGATCAAACTTTTCTGGCTCAGGGAAAACCTCTGCAATCCGATGCGATACACGCGGTGAGGCGCATACATATTTTCCTGCTTTGACGGTGTAGCCTTTAAAATGAAAGTCCTTCATGACTTTACGGATTAAGAAGATTAAAGGAGGATGTAGGCGTAGCACTTCTTTAATAACATTCTCTAATATAGGAATTTCACGTAACGATTGAAACGTGACTTCGCCATCGGCGCCGAAGTGTTGATCTAGTTCTTTTAATACACGATTGAGATGCTCTGGGCGTTTAGCTAGTTCTAGTAAAGTCCAAGCTGCTGTGCCGGCAGTGGTATGATGGCCGGCGAATATAGTACCAATTAACATCCCGGTTATTTCGTGAGCGGATAAGCGACTGCCATCGTCATAACTCGCATCAATCAGTAATTGAAAGGCATCTTCACTTTTCTCTGACTTTTGCGCTCTTTTAGCGATAATCTCTGTGACTAATGCTTGCAGTTTAACTCTGGCTTTATCACGTCTACGAAATACAGGTAAGGGTAGATAAGGAAATACAAAAGCGAGCGGATTGACGCCTTTTTCTAAATCGTGATAAATTTTGGCAAACTCATCATTCAGTTCGTAACGAAATTCATCGCCCAACAAACAATGACTGGAGGTATAAATGGTGAGTTCCTTCATGAATTCAAGCAAATCAATTTCGAGATCG
>CAIVYW010000307.1 GCA_903910205.1 uncultured Methylococcaceae bacterium
CCTCGTGACCTAAATCTTGAAACTGCTTTAATTTGTTAATGAGTACGGTATGTCCCAAATGTAAATCAGGGGCTGTGGGATCAAATCCGGCTTTTATCCGTAAAGGACGCCCCTCTTGCAATTTTTTAACTAATTCGTGTTCGACTAAAACTTCATCAGTCCCTCTTAATAAAGTCTCTAATACCTGCTCTTGCAATGTCTTTCTCCAAACTCAGATTACCTTAAAGGTAACGTTATAAAATTTTGTTTATCGTTCCTACGCTTTGCGCTCATCGTTCTATATAACCAGAAGTAAATCACGTAGGTCGGGTTAGCGATAGCGTAACCCGACATTTCGTAGCCCATTGCGTCGGGTTACGGCTAGCGCCTAACCCGACCTACAAGTTTTGCTCGTGCAATGTCTTTCTTGTGCCGTAGAGGAAACGCTATAAACAGCTAAAGCTGTTTTACTCCAAACTATAGATTATCTTGCCGGCCTGTATAGTATGCGTGACTCGACCTTTAAATTGCTGCCCCCAAAATGGCGTATTAATACCCTGACTCTTCCAATTTTGTGCATTGACTTGCCAAGTTAATTCGGGGTCAAACACACACACATCTGCGGCATAACCCACCGTTAAAGCACCGCTATTTAGATGCAATACACGGGCAGGATTTTCACTTAAGGCGGCGATACCTTGTTGTAAACTTATCTCACCTTGCTCAACCAGTTTGAGCATCAGCGGCAATAGCGTTTCTAATGACGAAACACCCGGCTCTGTTTCTGGAAATGCACCTAACTTAGCATCTATATCGTGCGGCTGATGGTCTGAACAAATACTATTTAGCGTGCCAGTCGCCAAACCTTGCCGTAAATATTCTCGGTCTTCTTCTGTACGGAAAGGCGGCAAGACATGATAACTACTGTCAAAAGGAATCATGTCATTTTCTGTTAAATGTAACTGATGGATAGCCACATCGGCACTGATATTCAAGCCATATTTTTTAGCTTGATAAATTTTAATAACTGAGCGTTTACAGCTAAGCTGGCCAAAATGCATACGACAACCAGTGAGTTCAACTAATTCCAGACACTGAGCTAAAGCGATGGTTTCGGCTTCTTCTGGAATACTCGGTAAGCCATAACGAGTAGCAACAGCCCCTTCATGAGCACAGCCATTATTGCCTAACCAATAATCATTCGGTCTAAACATTACTAATAAGTCATGACTAGCCGCATATTCCATCGCTCGTCTAAGTATCAATAGGTTTTTGACGGCTTGCTGTGCATTGCTTACCGCAATACAACCGGCTTGTTTAAGCGACAACATGGAACTTAACTCGGTACCTTCCAGTTTTCGAGTTAACGCGGCAATTGGATAGATTTGCGGATAATGGGCTTTTTCAGCGAGCTCTTTAATTAATTCAGCCACCGCAGGCGTATCAATGACGGGGTTAGTATCTGGCTGCAAACACATGGTAGTTACGCCGGCACTCGCTGCGGCGATGGCTTCACTTTTAAAGGTCGCTTTACGACTTTGTCCAGGTTCTCGCAAGCGAGTGCTTAAATCAATAAATCCTGGGCAGATGACTTTATGAGTGGCATCTATGACCGTCGTTGCTTTAAAGCCCGCTGGCTCATGGGTGACAGAAACTACCTTACCGCCTGCAATATAAACATCAGCTATACGATTGATGTGATTAGCAGGATCAATGAGATGTCCCTGCTTAATGTGTATTTGGCTCATCCTACCGCTCCTTGTTTTTGCATCGCCATAGCCATAATAGCCATACGTATGGCGATACCGTTACTCACTTGTTTTAAAATAACGGACTGCGGCCCATCAGCGACTTTAGAATCGATTTCAACGCCTCGGTTAATCGGCCCTGGATGCATCACAATGGCATCGGGCTTGGCAATTTTTAACTTAGCTTCGGTCAAACCAAAACATTTAAAATATTCACTTTCACTGGGTAATAAAGCGGAGGTCATACGCTCTTTCTGTAAACGTAACATGATAATGACATCAATATCTTTAAGCCCTGACGTTAAATCATGGGAGACATTAACCCCCAGACTTTCTACATGAGACGGCAACAAGGTCTTAGGCGCAATCACTCGTACTTCAGCCGCCCCCAAGATATTTAAGGCCTGAATCTGTGATCTAGCGACCCTAGAGTGAAGTATGTCGCCAATAATGGCGACACGTAGGTTAGAAAAATCTGGTTTGACTTGCCGGATAGTAAACATATCCAACATCGCTTGTGTAGGATGAGCATGCTGGCCATCTCCGGCATTAATCACGCTGATATGAGGCGAGGTATGTTGAGCAATAAAATGGGCAGCGCCACTAATCGCATGACGCACCACAAACATATCAACAAACATGGCTTCTAAATTGCGGATAGTGTCTAGCAAGCTTTCGCCCTTAGAGGTCGATGATGTGGCAATACTCATGCTTAGTACATCGGCTGATAAGCGCTTGGCGGCCAGCTCAAAAGTTGTTCGAGTCCGCGTGCTGTTTTCAAAAAACAGATTAACAATCGTTTTACCACGCAACAAGGGCACTTTTTTAATCTGTTGGTCATTCATGCCGATAAAAGAATCGGCTATATCCAAGATCTCTGTTAATAGGGTTTTATTCAAACCTTCAATACTCAAAAAGTGCTTAAGCTTGCCTTCAGAATTAAGTTGGATATTTTCAATCATGGTTTTAAGCTACCGCATCCAGTGTTTGTAAATGAATACTCAGGGGACTAGGTCCCGTTAATTTGATGCGCTGACCTGCATTCAACTTAATGCTAGTGCCTACACAATCAGGACATAAGGGAATTTCTTTACCGTTTCGCTCAATTAATACGGCTAAAACGACTTGACTAGGACGACCATAATCAAAGATTTCATTAAGAGCTGCACGTATGGTTCTTCCTGTATAGAAAACATCGTCTATTAGAATAATATCGCGACCTTTAATATCCTGAGGTAACTGGCTGGGTTTTACATTGGGATTAACGCCGATTTGCGAAAAATCATCGCGATAAAATGAGATATCCAGTAACGCTAATTCATCACGTATACCCAGTCTTTGATGTAATTGCTCAGCGACCCAGACACCGCCGGTACGTATGCCGATCATCAATGGATCGACCAAGCCTCGTTCAACAATGACTCGCTTTAGCTCAGCTTCCAACGTGTTGAGTAAATCGTTTATATCCAGCACTTAATGATCCTTTTCTTTATTCTTAAAATCGTTTAACCACGTTTGTAAAATAAGTTGGGCTGCAAGTTGATCTTGCACTTCCCAAAGTTTACTGGCATTAACATTAACTTCATCAAACAATAATTGTTTGGCTTCAAACGTTGATAGTGTTTCATCTTGCTGAAAAACCGGCAATTGATAACGTCCTTCCAGTTGACGGCAGAATTTTATCATACGTGGTGTTATTGGGTTGTCAGTACCATCAGATTGTCTTGAGATGCCGACGACTAAGCCTATGGGACGCCACTCTTGAATGAGTTGACTAATAATTTGCCAATTAGGATTTTGATTAATGGAGCGTATCGTCACTAATGGACTCGCTGTCGCAGTGACGGTTTGACCTACCGCCATACCTATTTTTTTACTACCGAAATCAAAACCTAGATAGGTATCGGCGCTGCATTTTGCTACTAAAGGATCTTGCTTAGCCATGTCCTGCCGGTGTCGTTAATTGATTAATATCAATGCCGATTTGTCCACCAGCAGCTTGCCAGCGTTTATCTATCGGCGTATCAAAGATAATATGTTTGCCATAGGGGGTATTCAACCAGGTATTATCTAGCATTTCTTGCTCCAATTGACCGCCACCCCAACCGGCGTAACCCAGTGCAATTAGATACTGTTCAGGCCCGTTCTCCGCAGCAATAGCCTCTATAATATCTCGTGAGGTCGTTAAAGAAATCGTATCCGAAACAACCATAGTCACATCCCACACGCCACCCGTAGTATGCAAAACAAAACCACGTTCTTGGTGAACTGGGCCACCTATAAAAACGGGAATGTTAGCAATGGTGTCTGACTGATAAGAAATGTGCATTTGCTCACAAATCTCTCCCAGCTTCATTTCAGCGGGTCTGTTTATAATAATGCCCAACGCCCCTTCTTCATTATGTTGACATAAATAGGTCACGGTATGAAAGAAATTAGGGTCTGCCAAGGTTGGCATGGCGATAATAAACTGATTATTTAAATAGGTCACTTGATTCATAAGAGTTAGTATCGAAGGTTATGGGGACTTAAGCAACTAATTACTGTGTTACTAA
>CAIVYW010000308.1 GCA_903910205.1 uncultured Methylococcaceae bacterium
AGCCGAAACCCATCAAAACCAAGCCTATATATGGATAATGCCAAAACGAAGTTGCGTAGGTCGGGTTAGGCGCTAGCCGTAACCAGACACACTACGGCAAAATGTCAGACTATGCTTCCGCTAACCCGACCTACAACTTATTCTCGGCATCAATGTTGGGTTAACGATAGAGCCGTTAGCCCAACCTACCGTAACTACGCAAGCGCTTTGTCCCGTGTTAAGTGGGTAGCCTATATTACTGAAGATTTTTTTCGCTCTCTAACGCTTCTACTAACTGCTTTGCAGGCAAATAGCCAGGCAGAATATTTCCACCCTCTGTGACTATCATGGGCGTTCCTTTCACGTCAAAATCTTCAGCTAACTTCATATGCTTATCGATTGGGTTATCACAGGTTTTAACGGCTATGCTCTTGTCTTTTTTAGCGGCTGTAAGCGCTGCGTTACGATCATCTGCACACCAAACTGATACCGCTTTATTGTATGACTCAGAGCCTTTACCTGCCCTAGGAAAAAATAAGTACTGAATAGTAATACCCTCAGCCGAATATTGATCTAACTCCGAATGCAATTTACGACAATAGCCACAATCGATGTCAGTAAATATAGTGACCGTATATTTAGGGATTTTGGCTTTAAAGATGATCATATTTTCTTTGCCCATATTCTCAATGGCCAATTTACGCGTACCGTTTAATTTTTCTTCTGTTAAATCTTTGCGAGCCGCTATATCAACTAAACGCCCTTGTATCAAATATTTTCCATCTTCTGAAACATAATAAATATTGGCACCTACGGCCGCCTCATAAAGTCCTTTAATGACAGAAGGCTTAATAGCCTCAACTTTAGAAGCTGGCATAGCTAGACTTAAAGCCTTTCTAATTGCCTCTTCATCAGCATTAGCTGTTACACAAGTTAAACCAAATAACATTAATGCCGTAAACCCAATAACTTTTTTCATTGTTTTCTCGTGTTTTTAAATGAGGAGGATGTGACTAAAAAAATAGGCGCTAGTCATTTCATTAGCCCCCATTCCTTGTATTGCTATAATAACGTTAACTAATGAAATAATCGCTGAATATCTAAAAACATGGCTAATGCCATTAACGATAGCAATATAGACATCCCCATTTGCTGAAAGAAACCCTGTATTTTTTCTGATACTGGGCGACCTTTCACCGCCTCCAGAGCAAAAAACAACAAGTGACCGCCATCCAAAACAGGTATCGGTAATAAATTCAAAACCCCTAAGCTAACACTAACCAAGGCCATAAACTTTATAAAATGAACTAGACCCATAGATGCCGATTGGCCAGCATATTGCGCAATACTAATAGGTCCACTCAAATTTTCAACTGAAGCACTCCCTACAAACATTTTACCCATCATTTTCAAGGTCGATGCGGCATAACTCCAGGTCATTTCTAAAGCGACGGGCACTGCCTCCATGGGTGCCAGCGCATATTCTACCGAAACAGATTTAATTAAAGCCTCAGGAACTAGAACGGAAGCACCAATCTTCCCTACCGCTTTTTGCTCTACAATAACTTCTTTGGGAGTGACAACCAGAGGCATCTGAACGCCCTCTCGCTCAATGATGAGTTTAATAGCTAGATTAGGATGTATTTTTACCATATCCACCCATTGCAGCCAATCTTCCATGATCGCGCCATCAGCACTAACAATTAAATCCCCTGCTTGTAAACC
>CAIVYW010000309.1 GCA_903910205.1 uncultured Methylococcaceae bacterium
GAGCGTGCCGGACGCGCCGTAGCCAAAGAAAAGGGATTAAGCCTTACCGGCACTGCCGCTATTATTGGACTAGCTAAAAAACAAAACTTAATTCCATCAGCAAAGGCAGCTTTTGAATTACTGCATAATTCTGATTTTCGCATTTCTGCCACAGTTATTAATTTGATTTTATCGAGTGTTAATGAGTAATAGTTTCAATCCATAAAATCTAAACTTAAATCTTCACTCAATTCATCAACAGAAATTTATATTGCTTATGTCGCGCCACTTAGTTCCTAAATACTGAAAAGCTAGGGACGGGGTTGCAAAGCCCACTTCACTTGTGCGTGGGCTGTTCCCGATACTGTTCTAATTGTGGTACGTCCCCTATTATTTCCCGTCCCCTATTATTTCCTATTATTTCTAAGCTGTTGGCTTATTGGTAAATATAAAGTTGAATGGATAAGAGCCGGATGAAGCGAGAGTTTCACGTCCGGTTCTGTGAGAGCCTCAAGGGGTAGTTCCTTGGGGCTACTCGACCTTGCTGTAGGATTTATCACCCGTTGCGAAAAATCTAATTACCGACAGTGAGGGAAAATTAGCGTGCGCAATGCCGTTCTCAGTTCCGATCTTAACTTATAAATTAATCTCACTTATTACTGGAACCTCCGTTTATATTTTGTTACAATTAACGCTTTAAAGCACAAAAGAGAAGCTAAGAAACGTGTCAAAAATTAAATATATAGATTTGTTTGCTGGTATGGGTGGCATTAGATTAGGGTTTAGTCAAGCCTGTGATGAGCTTGATTTAAGTCATGAATGCGTGTTTTCATCAGAAATAAAACCTCATGCTATAGATATATATAAATATAATTTTAATGAAAATAATATTCACGGTGATATTACCCAGATAAACGCTAGTGACATTCCAGATTTTGATTATTTATTAGCAGGTTTTCCATGCCAAGCATTTAGTGCGGCAGGAAAACAACTCGGTTTTGATGATACAAGAGGAACATTATTTTTTGATGTAGCTAGAATTTTAAAAGAAAAAAAACCAAAAGGATTTATTCTTGAAAATGTCGATGGTTTCGTAACACATGATAAAGAATGCAAAACAGATGAAATTGGCAGAACATTAAGCATTATTTTAAATACACTAAAGGATTTAAATTATAAGGTTACATGGAAGGTATTAGACGCTTCAAATTTTGGAGTTCCTCAAGTAAGGAAAAGAGTTTTTATAATAGGTAATTTAATAACAGAGCCAAATTTAGAAAACTTCACTTTTATAAAAAGCCAAATTGGTGATATTTTAGAGGAAGGATTACCAACAATCACATCTTATTTTATTGATCAATTATTAAAGTATTATCATGTGGACGACCTTAAAGGGAAATCTATTAAAGATAAGCGTGGCGGTAAAAATAATATTCACAGCTGGGACATTGCAATAAAAGGAGAAATTAATATTCATCAAAAAATAGTATTGGAACGACTTTTACGCGAAAGAAGAAAAAAACATTGGGCAAAATTAAAAGGTATTACATGGATGGATGGAATGCCGCTTACATACAATGAAATCGCCTCATTTTGTACAGATATTCCCGCTGAACAACTTAAAATACTATTATCTGATTTAGAAAAAAAAGGCTATGTCAAACTAGAGCATCCAAAAGATATAATGACTATTAATGGTAAAAATAAACGCCATCCTGATATAAATAAAGACAAAGGTTATAATATCGTAACAGGGAAGTTAAGCTTTGAGTTTAATGAAATTTTACACCCAAAAGACATATCTAACACATTAGTAGCAACTGAGGTTGATAGAATAGGTGTGGTAGATGGTGAAAAGATAAGAAGATTATCTGATAAAGAATGCTTACGATTTTTTGGATTTCCAGATAGCTATCAATCTAATATTCCTAATAAAAAACTATATGATTTAATAGGAAACACAGTTGTTGTACCCGTGGTCAAATCAGTGGCACTCAGATTATTACAATAGTTTATTGACCAAATAAACACCTTTGTTTTCAGAAACTCTTTTTAAATACATCTCTTCGGTCTCATATAACGCTTTAACAAATTCTTCTTTAGTTTTAAAAGGACTATAAGTTGGATTGGCGGCATACCATGATGCAGGCCTGATATTGTAAATAACGTCACGCTTAACTTGTGTCTTTAAAGGAAACCGCTCGCTAGCACAACAAATCTCCCAAATTTTCTTTAACCAGATATTTTGAATAACCAATTTCCCTTCATTGAGAATATAACCAAAAATCAAATAATCTGAATATATTCTTTCTGGATTAGTGGCTAATGATTGACAATATGATTGAAAGTTTGCAATATCAAAATTAGCTCCTGCATTCATATCAAAACATTTTATTTCCAGTAGTGATACGGAACTATTATGTGAATTATGAAGCAAAAAATCTGGAAATGACTGGGAGTTGGAAGGAGAGCTATAAATTATTTCATTTTCTATCATCCATTTTTCAAGCCATTCTTGTATATGTCCACCTATACCATCTTTACTGTTTATTTCAAATTCTATTGTATTCATCTTAAATGTTATTTTCCCTACAAGACCATTATTTACTTCTACTAATAAGGCTTCATACATTTTTTTTGCTGTATCACTTGGCATTACTAAACTCGTCTATCTTACTGAAATGAATGTCTGATTATAAGGATAGCTTGTTAATAAACAAGTGATGACTGAAATACAACAGAAAAATACTTTTAGCTAGCAAGGCAACCTATAACGGCCGTACGACGGTTTAATCTGTACAGAATATTCGCGTGGGCTGGATTCACCACGCCTAAAATACCGACGATTAGTGCAGTAAGACGACCACCTTTTATCATGGCCTAGCCTACTCATATAAGCCTTTGATAAAGATACTAAAAATATTCATCACTCGACCATAATCCTTGCCATCATTAGCAAAAAGTGCAGAACCAGCTGTTTTTGCAGCCTAACTTTAACGCTCCGCATCAAAACCTAGGCTCAAGATAGGGCACAAAAAGTTTTTGTTTTGCAATTTAAA
>CAIVYW010000310.1 GCA_903910205.1 uncultured Methylococcaceae bacterium
ACCTTTTTTATTACTTCGATATCTATAAATTGTTCATATTAATTGGCGAAGGTATTGTTCAATCAACCTCTTTAATCGTGTGGAGTGCATCATGGGACCTTATTATCAACATACCACACAAGGTATTGGGACAACGTTTGATTTACTTTATGAGCATCCGAGCTTAATGGTTATCTTTATAGCCGGCACTATTGCTGTGGGTATTTATTTTTGGAAAAAAAACAAAACCCAATGACAGCATTACCTAAGACTTAATGAGCACTCAGTAATATTTAGCCCTCCTTCCAGCCATAGCTATCTACACAAATAATCATCTTTGCACGTTCTCACCGCCGGGATAATTACTTGTGTAGTTAACTATGCTTGTCAGGTGAGGGGGCTATTCTAAATGCTGGGATTCGTACCTCATCCCAGCCTACGTATAATTTAGGCTGTGAGTAGCGACAGCAAAATCCCAGCAATCGGAATGGAGACGATAACTATGCCTTATATACAACCTCGGCCCTGCCCTACAGCCCTGCCCTACAGCCCTGCCCTACATGACCTCTCGAACTCAGACAGACTTTAGCACCTACTCACAGTAGGGATGAAAGAATCCAGAACTATGGATGGTATCCGCCTACCGCACCGAATTCTAGTTTAGACATTATCCCTCATCATGGATTTATATCCTTTGGGACTGAATACAAAGCATCTATAGCGATGCCATCAGACAAAAGCAGCGTTTGAACAGTAACTTTTATGTTCCTCTAGTTTAAATTAAGGCATCATTCCAAAACGGCCGTCTACCTTACAAACAACAAGTAATTTTATGTTGCTAGTTTTCAACAAAAGAATTACATTGTGCAAGGTATTTCCAATGTAGCATTTAACACAAGTGCATAATTCATATAGGCTCGCTTCTTTTGAAATCAACTCATAACGCCTCACACCCTCAGTTTGAAAACCACTTACTGGCAAGACCATTGCCTTTAGATGCGCTTGTTCTGTTAAAAATTATTCAGCCATTTATTAACGATAGGCGACGCTTTCCTATCACTTAACTCAAGTCATAAAATTGAGATATAGGCAATGTAGCCTATTGTTCTAAATGACTACGATGTAATTGTTACGAACTGCCTCTTAAGCGGGACGTAACGGTAAAGGCTCACTATTTACACGTAAACAAGGATTATGATGTCTATCACTAATAATGCTACACCTGAGCAGCAATCACGGGCACTCGCTTTAAGTACCGTTGCCTTCACTACCTGCTTTGCAGTGTGGACTATCTTTTCCATCATCGGTCTGCAAATTCAAAAGGATTTAGGCTTAAGCGAAACCGAATTTGGTTTGCTGGTAGGTACACCAATACTCTCTGGCTCCTTAATTCGGCTGATATTAGGTATATGGACTGACCAATACGGTGGTCGTATTATTTACACGATAGTAATGGTGACCTCGGCCATCGCTACCTTTTTATTAACGACCGTTGATACTTACCTGATGTACTTGGTGGCCGCATTAGGTATCGGTGTCGCTGGTGGCTCTTTTGCCGTGGGTATTGCCTATACGTCACGCTGGTTTCCTACTGAAAAACAAGGCACAGCATTGGGTATTTTCGGTTTAGGTAATATCGGTGCGGCTATCACAAAATTTAGCGCACCGTTTGTGATGGTTGCCTTTGGTTGGCATACTGTCGCGCAACTATGGGGAGCGGTTTTATTGCTGATGGCAATCGTTTTCTGGTTTTTTAGTGACGATGACCCACTACTTAAAGCGAGGCGCTTATCCGGTGCTAAGCCGGATTCCTTTATAAAACAACTAGAGCCTCTTAAAAACATTCAGGTTTGGCGCTTTTCACTGTATTACTTTTGTGTATTTGGTGCCTTTGTAGCCTTGGCGCTATGGTTACCTCGTTATCTGGTAGGTGCTTATGGCTTTGATATTAAGGTCGCCGGTATGCTGGCGGCCTTGTTTTCTATTTTTGCCAGCTTGTTTCGGGCCGTAGGTGGTTGGTTAGCCGATCGCTACGGCGCTCGTTTGATCATGTACTGGACATTTATTGTCGCAGCCATCTGTACTTTTTTTCTGTCCTACCCACCTACCGATTATGTGATACATGGCATTAAGGGTGATCTCAACTTTAGCCTAGCTATGGGGCCTGTAGGCTTTATATTTCTGACATCAGTATTGGCGCTGTTCATGTCTTTTGGCAAAGCCGCCGTCTACAAACATATCCCCGTTTATTACCCCAATAATATCGGTGCTGTAGGCGGTGCCGTCGGTATGATCGGAGGTCTAGGCGGCTTCTTACTCCCATTGACGTTCGGCATGTTGAATGATTTG
>CAIVYW010000311.1 GCA_903910205.1 uncultured Methylococcaceae bacterium
GCGTTTAAAAACCGATAAAGCCATTATTAAAGATTTACCTGACAAAATTGATAATAAGATTTATTGCAATCTCAGCAAAGAACAAGCGTCTTTGTATGAAGTGGTCGTTCAAGACGTGGTTGCTCAGTTAGAGGAGGCCGAAGGTATTCAGCGTCAAGGTTTGATGCTATCAACATTGATGAAATTAAAACAAATCTGCAATCATCCTATGCAGTTCTTACAAGATGGCAGTGCCTTTACCCCAGAACGTTCGCATAAACTTGAGCGCATCAGCGATATGCTCGAAGAAGCTATGGCACAAGGCGATAGCGTACTGGTATTTACTCAGTTTACCGAGATAGGCGAGCACTTAGAACGTTATCTAGCCCGTGAAAAGCATTATAAAACCCATTATTTACACGGCGGCACACCGCGTATTAAACGTGAACAGATGATCAGTGATTTTCAAGACCCCGAAACAGGCCCTGCTGTTTTTATACTGTCGCTAAAAGCCGGTGGTGTGGGTATCACCTTAACCCAAGCCAATCATGTCTTTCATTTTGATCGCTGGTGGAATCCTGCCGTTGAAAATCAAGCCACCGACCGAGCCTTTCGTATAGGCCAAAAAAAGAACGTCTTTGTGCATAAATTTGTAACGCTAGGGACTTTAGAAGAACGCATAGATCAAATGATCAGTGACAAGCAAAAAATGGCCGATAGCATCGTAGGCAATGATGAAAGTTGGTTAACCAAGCTAGACAATCAAGCTTTTAAAGAACTAATTGCCCTTAACAAACACAGTATTATGGAAGGCTAAGATGAGCAAGCATGCAAAAACTTGGTGGGGTCAGCGCTTTATTAGCGAGTTAGAAGCTTTTACGGATAGTGGTCGTTTAGATCGAGGACGCTCTTATTCGACAGACAACCGAATTAAACAATGGTTATTACAAGATGGCAAAGTTGACGCAAAACTACGTGGCAACATTAATCCTTATTTTGGTGTTTACAAAGAACCGATTTATAAGGTCAGTGTGCAACTGACATCATTATCGGAAACTCAATGGCAAAAAGTCATAGACAAATTGACGCAACGCGCGAGTTTTATCGCCCGCTTACTCATCAATGAAATTCCAGAAAATATAGAAACCGTGTTTGCAGAAACTGGCGTGCATTTACTGCCGGATAGTTATAACGATTTTAAAGTCGCCTGTGATTGCCCGGATTATCAAGTACCCTGTAAACATATTGCTGGGGTTTGTTATCGTTTGGCAGGACTATTCGATCAAGATCCGTTTTTATTATTTGAAATGCGAGGGCTAGCCTCTGAAAAATTATTACAGCAATTAGCCTTATCCCCCTTAGGTAAGGTATTGAGCGATGCTAAAAATTCTGCGCCTCAAACACTAGAGCCAGTAACTAGTTTTTACACGCGCCCTGAACTGATAGAGTTACCCCAAGTCTTGACCCTGAAAGATTTTTGGCACGGATCACAACCGCTATCAAAAACGATAGAGCCTAGTCAAGCAGCACTTATTCCAGCCTTATTAATCAAAAAGGGCGGTGATTTTCCAGGGTTTTGGCAAAAAACCAGTTCTTTTATTGAGGTGATGGAAGATTTTTATATCAGGATGCGTAAAATCACCTTAAAAGAATTGTAATAGCAGAGCCGCCCCATAATCATTTAGCCCCACCCTCTTCTTCAAAGAGAGAGGACTGAATGATTACCATAAATGGAGTGTTGAGCTTCAGCTATTGCCCTTTAAAACAGCTGAAGCTGTTTTACTCCAACTTAACTTAATGGCAATCCTTTTTATAGCGGGAACTTAGATAACTCGGCCTCTCGACCCTACGCTCGCCTTATTTTTCAAAGAGCCAGGTGAATAGCCACATTTAATCACCCGGTATATAAGGGATTAAGCCTTTTTCAAAGGCGATTTCTTGTGCTTCTCTTGGCATAGAGCGAATGTCGACTATCATGCCATTGACAGACAACATCCAGACCAATGGATTGCCAGCTATTTTACTAGGCAAAGTCCAATTTGGGTCAAATTGCCCCATATCCAGCATGTCGCGAATAAGTTTTGATTTGCTCTGTCCGGTACTTTCACTGATGCCAAAGTGTTTATATAACTCGCTACTACGTACATGGGGGGTTTGGCTTTTATCAAATAAAAAATTGACTGTTCCAATGGCATGAGTTACTGCGCATGCCCAAGTATTGGCTTTTCCTTTTTCTAAAGGGGAGGGACGTTTTCGACATAAGGCGGCAGTGAGACAACGTATAAGTTGAGCATATTCTTCGTTTAAATGTTCCTTAGCAAAGCTGTCGGTCAATTCTATAATAGCCTGGTATTTTTCCTGCATAGCTTGAGGAACATTTTCCGATTTTTTCATCTGTGCCATAGCATGATCTCTTTAGTTAATTAATTTGATGGATAGTTAAACTACGCGAATCCAATGTGGTTTTTTAGCTCCACATAAAAAATAAATTGTAGCATGGTGTAGGGCGATTTTAACAGCAAACCCGCAAACCACCGTACACCTGCCCATCAAAAAAACAGTCGATAGCTTTATTAACGGCTATGAACACACATCATTGATGATAGACCGGTAAAGTGCAATACCGCTATTGCCTCACACTCTACCTACCTACCTATCTAACTAATTACCTTCAAACAACAATAATACTAATCAGATCACTCCAAACACCACCGCCATTGCTATTGAGGCCGCGTATACGCAACCAATAGCTTTGTCCAGGGATGAGTCCCGTTACTAAAATATGCGTACTGGTTACAGAAGAAACGGCATGTTGCCAGTTGCTTTCGACTTTTGGATCGTCTTTTGTAATATGAACTTCATAGCTACCCGCACCGGCTAGTCGGGTAACTTGGGCGTTTAAAGTGCCGCTTAATTGCCCATGTGTCACTTTAAAATCTGAGGGCGCAGGCAACAGTTCGTTGCTGTTGTTATGCACGATGTCATGACGCAGATCATAACCCGTTGTGGTGAGCAGAGTAGTATCACCTGCGGCCATCAATTCCAGATACAGCGCAAGACGTTTGAGTAAATCGGTTAATGTTTGTCTAGCCACATCGCGCTGGGCTATTTTGAGGGTGTCTTTGGTCAGGCTAGCATGATAAGCAACCTGAAAGTTATTGTAAGCGGCTTTAAGTAGCTCTAGCGAGAGTCCTTGTCCTACCCAAGGTTCTTGATAATGAACGTTGTCCGTCATGGCAACTACGATAGAGCCGGTTTTAGCTAGGAAATCTGGTGCACTCAAGTGCTCGAAGGTGACGATAAGTTTAGCCTGCATGAAAATTCTCACTATAGTTTAAGGTTTTAGTCAGTATTTTTGACGTTAGGGACTTAAGCTTATCCTATTATTTGAGAATGTCCAGCTCTAACAGGCATTAATAGTTTTTTTATTTCAATAAAAAATATTTTTTGTTTTACTATGGCAAGGAATTAGGCTTGGCCAAGGGGGTAAGGTTAAGGCTAGTATCTGTTACGTCTTAAGAAATGAGCACCAAATAAGGTAGTCAAGTAAGGTCAAGCTCCCCCCTTTGTAGAGGGGGGCTGGGGGGGATTTTAAAATCATTATGCTAGAGTGTGTCATGCACGTTCTTAAGTCGGTAGCTCCTAACGTTAAAACATACGGACTTTACGTTATTTGATAAAGAAATGGTTCCCATATCATGGCCTTAAACACCCTACAATCGGTTTTTTAATCCTTAACAGTAGCGTTAATAACCACTTAATTAGTTTTTTTAAACCTTAACAATCGCGTTAATTACCGCACAATTTATTTTTGTGCCCTAACTTGAATCAACATTTTGTTGCATGGCAGCATCATTAGTGTAGATAGCTATGCTTTGAAAAAGGAGGGTTGTAGGGAATTTAGTGAAAATAAAATCCAGAAAATCATATAAATGTTATAAAATGACCGGTTTTAAATTTAAAGGCCGCCTTTGGTATTTAAATAGAGTGATTTAGTGTTATGCGATGTCCATTTTGTGCGGTTCAAGATACTCGGGTACTTGATTCTAGGTTGATAAACGATGGCGATCAAGTACGGCGTCGACGTGAGTGCCACGCGTGTAAAGAGCGCTTTAACACCTTTGAAATGGCAGAGCTGACTATGCCCCGCATCGTTAAGCGTGATGGAACACGAGTGTCTTTTGATGAAGCGAAGTTACGCTCGGGTATGCTTAAAGCTTTAGAAAAAAGACCCGTTAATAGTGATGCCATTGAAGCGGCGCTTAATCGCATCAAAAAAGCCTTAATGGTGAAGGGCGATCGTGAGCTATCAACGCAGGAGTTGGGTGAAAACATCATGAAGGAATTAAAACTATTAGATCATGTCGCTTATGTACGCTTTGCTTCGGTGTACCGTAGTTTTCAGGATGTCAGTGAGTTTACTGACATGATTGAAGATTTACAGAAAAAATAATGTTAGTACAAGATAGTTTTTATATGGCCAAAGCCTTGCAACTGGCTAAGCTAGGTCGTTTTAGCACCGATCCTAACCCGCGTGTAGGCTGTGTTCTCGTTAAGGATGGCGTGATTATCGCTGAAGGTTTTCACGTTAAAGCAGGGCAGGCACATGCTGAAGTTGTTGCTTTAAATAATGCGGATAATGCCCACGGTGCAACGGCTTATGTGACCTTAGAGCCCTGTAGTCATCAAGGCAAAACGCCGCCGTGTTGTGATGCGCTAATTAGCGCAGGAGTGACTCGTGTGGTAGCCGCTATGCAAGACCCGAATCCATTAGTGTCTGGACGTGGTTTAGAAAAGCTGAAAGCCGCAGGGTTACAGGTGCTTTGTGGTGTCTTAGAAGCGGATGCTAGATTGCTTAATCGTGGCTTTATTAAGCGCATGACAGAACAACGGCCTTTTGTCCTTAGTAAACTGGCCATGAGCTTAGATGGTCGAACTGCGCTGGCCTCAGGTGAAAGTAAATGGATAAGCTCTGATGCTGCCAGAGCCGATGTGCATCAAATTAGGGCTGAAAGTTCAGCCATATTAACTGGCATCAATACCGTGCTTGCCGATGATCCGGCGTTAACGGCGCGAATAGATGGGGCGGTTGAACAGCCTATTCGAGTGGTGCTAGATTCTAATTTAAACATGCCGTTAACGGCAAAGATGGCACAACTAGCTGGGCGCAGTCTGATTTTAACCTGCTCATCAGATGAAGTTAAAAAACTCGCGTTGCAAGCGGTTGGCTTTGAAGTCTATACCTTGGCTGATAAAAATGGACAGCTTGATTTACA
>CAIVYW010000312.1 GCA_903910205.1 uncultured Methylococcaceae bacterium
AATAAAATGGCTGGGCTTCATGGAGCTGGATTTTCATGATGCTCTGAATTGCTGCATTTAGGAAAGGAGAGGACTGGAGTTGGGTTATATTTCATCGCTCTAGTGTGGGAGTGGCTTTAGCCACTCCCACTGCATACTGAATTCCACTAACTTAATGGTAGTGAGGGGCATATTGCATACGCCCCTACCTGCCATCATCATAATGTTGTCGTTCCGGTTTGGGAACGATAAATAAAATTTGTGTAGATACCTATGCCTTTAGGTCGGGGTAATTCACAGACTATTCTATTGTAAGGCGTTAAGTCGGTTACCTAACTAACGCCTCTTTTACTTGCCATTTCAATAACTCTAATCGGCCATCAAAGTGCTCAACAATGGCTGTGCAGTTTTCAACAAAATCACCGGTATTGATATACCAAAAACCGTCGATTTGTTTAATTTCAGGGTGATGAATATGCCCGCAAATCACCCCATCTACTTTTTCATTTTTAAGGATATGCACAATGCTTTCCTCATAATGATAGATAAACTGCGCAAGATTTTTAACTTTAAACTTAACATAGGTAGCCAGAGAAAAATGTGATTGCACACCCAGTAGTTGTCTAAAATAACGAATAGCTCGGTTCATTTCAATCAGCCAGTCGTAACCCACATTACCAATGTATGACAACCAGCGATTATGGCGGGCAATGGTGTCATATTCATCGCCGTGGACTATAAGTAAACGTTGCCCAGAGGCCGTTATATGAATATCAGAGTTTTTAACCGTAATATCACCAAAGACATGATTGTCGTATTCACGTAAATTTTCATCATGATTACCCGGAATGTAGATGATTTGTGTACCATGTCGTGCTTTACGCAATAACTTTTGGATGATGATGTTGTGACTAGATGGCCAATACATTTTCTTGGATAACGCCCAAAAATCGACAATATCCCCAACTAAATATAATTTTTCACTGTCATTATATTTAAGAAAATCTAGCAAAATCTCAGCTTGGCATTGCGTAGAGCCGATGTGTAAATCGGAGATCCAAATAGTGCGATACTGTGGTGTCGTCATAAGTCTCAACAATAGGTTGTAGTTTCATATAGCTGCATTTTCTTCTTTGAACATGACAGGCTTGTGACAATTTAAATCGGACAAACAATTGCTACCTGTCACAAGCGTGACATATTGATCGCCTAAAATTGCTTAAGTTGAAAAAACACTAGGGTTCATCCACTACTCAGTCCTGGTTAATAAGGAGCCATCATGATCAATGCAGAACGCATATTGCACGAGACTTACCCAGACTTTAAACTAGGTAAAGATAATGCTCTAGCCATCAAGGCGCTAAAAAAGCTCCTACATGAAGATGACTTTAATGATGTTATCCGCAAGAACCAGCATCTACGTGGCTTTGCTTTTCTTGATAAATTACTGAGTTATTTCAACTTCAACTATCAGATTGACAAGAATTCGTTTAATAACATTCCTGCCGAGGGTCGCTTATTGATTGTTGCTAATCATCCGATTGGCACCCTTGATGGCTTGGCCTTAATCAAACTGATCCGCTCAGTACGTCCTGATGTGCGAATTATGGCTAATCGTGTCTTGACGCACATGGAGCCTTTAAAATCAGTTTTTTTTCCTATTGATGTTTTAACTAATAAAAAACAACTCAAAGAAACTTATAAATTAATGCTAAATTCCCTAGAGCGGGAAGAAGCTATTATTATTTTCCCTGCCGGTGAAGTATCCAGAATTACCCCTAAAGGCGTACGTGATGGCGAATGGCAACATAGCTTTCTTAAATTAGCTCGTAAAACACACAGTCCTATTTTACCTATCCATATCAAGGCTAAAAACTCGGCCTTGTTTTATAGTTTATCCATGATCTATAAACCGTTAGCTACGCTATGGTTAGTTCAGGAGATGTTCAATAAACAGAATCAAACGATTCTATTCAACGTGGGCGCCCCCATTCCTTATAGCGCTATCGAACATTCTGAGGAAACCCATAAACAGTTATGTAAGCGTTTTCGTAAACATGTCTTAAATTTGGGTAGCAAACAAAAAACATCGTTATTTGATACCGTCGCCACCGTTATTCATCCTACCGATACCAAAGCCGTTAAAAAAGCACTGTATCAATCACCTTTATTGAGTGAAACTCGTGATGGTATGAAAATATTTTTATATCAGTTTGCCGATGACTGCCCTGTGATGCAAGAAATTGCACGGCTGCGTGAACTCACTTTTCGTACCGTAGAAGAAGGTACGGGTTTGGCTTAAGATTTAGATCGCTTTGACGTGTATTACAGCCATATTGTCTTGTGGGACGATAATGATTTAGAAATAGTGGGCGCTTATAGAGTCGGCGAAGGTTCTAAAATTATGGAAACCTATGGTATTGAGGGCTTTTATACCCATAGTTTATTCGATTTACGTGGAGACTTTAGTCAGTTTTTACCTAATAGTATCGAACTAGGACGTAGTTTTGTGCAGCCTCGCTATTGGGGAAAATATAGCTTAGATTATTTATGGCAAGGCATAGGCGCTTATTTGCGTGAGCGCCCAGAGATTAACTATATGTTTGGCCCCGTCAGCCTAAGCAATGCTTATTCTCAAGAAGCTAAAGAACTCATAGTCAGCTTTTACGAGCATCAGTTTGGCTCACCCTTGATACAAGCAAAAGCGCGAATGCCGTTTGTTATTTCTGATCAAAGTCAGCAGTTTGCCAAATTAGCCTTTGACGATGACTATGCCGTCAGCTTTAAAGTCTTAAACAGCGAATTGAAAAAATTAGGTGTTAAAGTTCCTACCCTTTACAAACAGTATGTCGAGCTCTGTATTGATAAGGGCTGTCATTTCATTGCTTTCAATATTGATCCTGATTTTAATGACTGCATCGATAGCTTAGTGATGATGGAAATCGACAAAATTGCACCTAAGAAACGACAACGTTATATCGAAAAATCTTTAAAGTTGGATGCACTTCGGAGTTGAATCCACCCTATGAAATTTGAAGCAAAAAAGAATGACTATAACAATTGATTCTACAATACAGCCATTAACGAAGCGCCCTGCATGGAAAGCATTGCAGGCGCATTATCAACAGATACACTCTTTACACCTGCGCCAACTGTTCGCGGATGATCCGCTACGTGGTGAACGATTCGTGGTTGATGCCTTAGGCATTTACCTAGATTATTCGAAGAACCGTATTACCGATGAGACCCTACCGTTACTTATAAAACTTGCTGATGAATGTGGCTTGCAGCAGCGAATTAATGCTATGTTCAATGGTGACATTGTCAACGTCACCGAACACAGGGCGGCTCTGCACACCGCCTTGCGTGCGCCAGAAGGTGATAGGATCATGCTTGACGGTGTTGATGTTGTTGCTGAGGTCCATGCGGTTCTAGGCAGAATGGCGGTCTTTTCTGAACAAATTCGCAGTGGCCAATGGCTGGGGTACACTGGAAAACGTATCCGTAATATTATTAATATTGGCATTGGCGGTTCTGACCTAGGGCCCGTGATGGCATACGAAGCATTACGACATTATAGTCAGCGCGACCTAATTTTTCGTTTTGTCTCGAATGTGGATGGCACTGATTTTGAGGAAGCTACCCGCGATCTTGATCCCGAAGAAACGTTGTTTATTATCTGCTCTAAGACTTTTACTACCCTAGAAACGTTGACTAATGCCCGCGCAGCACGTAATTGGTGTTTGCATAGGCTAGGTGACGATCATGCTGTGGGTCGACACTTTGTTGCCGTATCGACTAATGCCGAAGAGGTGACAAAATTCGGCATCAACACCGATAATATGTTCGGTTTCTGGGATTGGGATGGTGGACGTTATTCGATGGATTCGGCAATTGGTCTATCGACTATGATCGCCGTGGGAGCGGACAATTTCTTAGAGATGCTTGCCGGCTTCCATGCGATGGATGAGCATTTTCGCACGACACCCTTCGAGCGGAACATTCCTGTCATCATGGGCTTGCTTAAGCTCTGGTATAACAATTTTTTCGATACGCATTCTATTGCCGTACTTCCATACAATCAATACCTCAAGCGCTTTCCTGCTTATCTGCAACAATTGGCTATGGAGAGCAACGGCAAGCATATTACGCTAGATGGTAACTGTGTTGATTATCAAACGGGGCCTATTTATTGGGGGGAGCCGTGTACCAACGGGCAGCACTCATTCTTCCAGTTGCTTCACCAAGGAACCCGCCTGATCCCATGCGATTTTATCGGTTTCTTTCAGACCTTGAATCCGCTAGGAGAGCAACATGATTTGCTAATGGCAAATCTGTTCGCGCAAACCGAGGCGCTAGCTTTCGGCAAGACGGACGCTGAAGTCAGGGCAGAGGGAACTGCTGATCGATTAGTGCCACATCGCACATTTGAAGGTAATCGTCCGACTAATACACTGCTTATCGAACAATTAACACCTAAATCGCTGGGTATGTTAGTCGCACTTTACGAACACAGTGTGTTTATAGAAGGAGAAATCTGGAATATAGACTCATTTGATCAATGGGGAGTAGAGTTAGGCAAAGTATTGGCACAGAAAACGGCTGCCGAAATTAAAAGTATAGATGAGCCACAGCTCGATCATGACAGTTCCAGCAATGCGCTGATCAGGCGCTATCGACAGTTCAAAAAAGAACATCATGACTAGGTATCTTTCCTAAATATAGTCATCGCATTTATGCGCGGGTTTCCAAGTTTCGCTTTAGTTGTTTACATATACCCTGAAGCGAGACGGGGTTTATAACCCCGTCTCAAACGTTTGATATTGCCATTATCTTTGAAAGATCACAAAAGAAACACGCCTACTTTGGGTTATATAACGCCATTGGGGTGCATCTAAACGTTTCGGTCGGGGTTGCAAACCCCGACCGGCATTGAACACGCCTACTTTGGGTTATATAACGCCATTGGGGTGCATCTAAACGTTTCGATCGGGGTTGCAAACCCCGACCGGCATTGGAAAACTGCTTAGAATCCACTCGCGAGATGGGGTTTATAACCCCGACCGGCATTGGAAGACTGCTTAGAATCTAGGCTACAAGAACGTATAAAGAACACCTTCTGTCGCGCCTTAAGTGGCTAGCGCATAAGTTGCATTTTAATTTCTATCCACAATAATTTAAATCTTGAGCCTTTAAAAGTGAGACATCTAATGACAACCACTACAATTCCAGATTCATTAGCGCTTAGCGCGGATGAGCTGCATAAAATTAACGCTTATTGGCGTGCCTGTACTTATCTGGCTGCAGGTATGATTTATTTACGGGATAACCCTCTATTGAAAGAGCCGTTAAAACCAGAGCACATCAAGAACCGACTATTAGGGCACTGGGGTTCGAGTCCCGGCCTGAGCTTTGCCTATATTCATATCAATCGACTCATTAACAAATACGATCTTAACGCTATTTTTCTGGCAGGCCCGGGGCATGGTGCGCCCGGCGTATTGGCGCCGGTTTATCTCGAAGGGACTTACGCGGAAATTTACCCCAACAAGGGAGAAGACGAGCAAGGTTTGTTGCAGTTCTTTAAGGAGTTTTCTTTCCCCGGCGGTATCGGTAGCCACTGTACGCCAGAAACTCCCGGCTCCATTCATGAAGGCGGAGAACTGGGCTACAGTATTTCTCATGCTTATGGCGCCGCTTACGATAACCCCGATTTGTTGGTGACGGTCATGGTGGGCGACGGTGAGTCTGAAACCGGCCCTTTGGCAACGTCTTGGCATTCTAATAAATTCCTCAATCCTATACGCGATGGTGCGGTATTGCCGATATTGCATCTCAACGGATACAAGATTAATAATCCGACGCTATTGTCACGCATTTCTCACGAGGAACTGGAGAGTTTGTTTCAGGGATATGGTTATACACCTTACTTCGTGGAAGGCAGCGATCCAGAAACCATGCATCAACGTATGGCAGGCATACTCGAAACCTGCGTGTTGGAAATTCGTCGGATTCAGGAGGAAGCTCGACGCACTGGCATCCCAACTCGACCACGATGGCCGATGATCGTATTGCGTAGTCCGAAAGGTTGGACAGGACCTAAGACAGTGGATGGGCAAAAAGTGGAAGGCTTTTGGCGTTCGCATCAAGTGCCGCTTTCTGGGGTCAAAGAAAATTCAGAGCATCTAAAGCAGTTGGAAGATTGGCTACGCAGTTATAAACCTGAAGAATTATTTGATAATACCGGTAAATTGATTTCTGAGCTTAAAGCTTTAGCGCCCGCAGGCATTAGGCGCATGAGCGCGAACCCGCATGCTAATGGCGGCTTGTTACGTAAGGCATTGCGTATGCCCGATTTTAGGGATTACGCTCTGCCCCTAGCAAGCCCGGGCAAGGTCAATGCTGAAAATACCCGTCCTTTAGGAAAATTTCTGCGCGACATCATGAGTAACAACATGACAAATTTTCGCGTGTTTGGCCCCGATGAAAACAGCTCTAACAAGCTGGATGATATTTATGAGGTCAGTAAGAAAACTTGGCTTGCAGATTATTTGCCTGAAGATGCCGATGGTAGTGAGCTGTCGCCAGATGGCCGAGTAATGGAAATGCTGTCCGAGCACACCTTGGAAGGTTGGCTGGAAGGTTATTTGTTGACTGGCCGTCATGGTTTCTTTTCCACCTACGAAGCGTTTGTACATGTGATTGATTCCATGTTCAACCAGCACGCAAAATGGCTCGCGATGTCCAACGCTGTGCCCTGGCGTGCATCGGTATCATCACTAAATCTGTTGATTACTTCTACCGTATGGCGGCAGGATCATAATGGTTTTACTCATCAGGATCCCGGCTTCCTTGACTTGGTGGTGAACAAAAGTCCATCAGTAACCCGTATTTATCTGCCACCAGACGTCAACTGCCTGCTATCTGTTGCCAATCATTGCTTAAAGAGCACTGACCACATTAACGTCATTGTGTGCGACAAGCAAAAGCACCTGCAATACCTAGATATGGACGCCGCGATTAAACATTGCACGCAAGGCATAAGCATCTGGGAATGGGCAAGCAACGACGATGGTTGCGAACCCGATCTAGTGATGGCCAGTGCGGGTGATATTCCGACCAAGGAAGCTTTGGCAGCAACCGTGCTACTTCGCGAACACTTTCCTCAACTCAAAATTCGCTTTATCAATGTCATTGATCTCTATAAATTAGTACCCAATAGTGAGCATCCGCATGGGCTCTCTGATCTTGATTTCGATAGCTTGTTCACCTTAAATAAACCTATTATTTTCAACTTCCACGGCTACCCATGGTTAATTCATCGTCTGGCATATCGAAGGAACAACCACCAAAATATGCATGTGCGCGGTTACAAGGAAAAGGGCAGCATTAATACGCCATTGGAATTGGCGATACAAAACGAAACTGATCGATTCAGTTTGGCTATTGACGCCATTAATCGGATTCCAGCCTTACAGGTTTCTGGTGCTCACGTAAAACAACAATTACTCAATATGCAACTTGATTGCCGCAATTACGCTTATGAGCATGGTATAGACAGACCTGAAGATGATCAGTGGCAATGGCCTTACTAAAAAATAGACTACCCACTTAAGATGGGACAGCGGGCAGGATGGGCAAAGGCAGCGCCGTGCCCATTGTGTTTTAGTGTTGTGTTGATGGGCACGCTACGCTTTGCCCATCCTACTACTACCCACTTAAGATGGGACAGCGGGTAGGATGGGCAAAGGCAGCGCCGTGCCCATTGTGTTTTAATGTTGTGTTGATGGGCACGCTACGCTTTGCCCATCCTACTACTATGCGTGTCAGAGAAGGGGGCTAATGTAAATCGCAGTTCTAAATGCTGGGATTCGTGCCTCATCCCAGCCCAGCAGTCCTACAGGGTCTCTCGAACCCAGACACACTGAAGGAATAATAACTTGTGTGGATATTCATGCCTCTAAAGTGGGTAGCCGAATTTATTTACTGCGCCATGATGGGACAGCGTACAGTCAGCGTGGCGCTTATTGTGTAGCACTTGATCCTGAGTTGATGCAGGAAGGAAATCAAATGGCGGAAGCTTTCGCTGAAAATTATCGTTCGATAGCTTGGATTGCTGTCTACGTTTTGTACGAACGAGGACTTAATGTCTATTCATTTGATATGACAATATGAATAACTATCTGCTTGTTATTAACGCTGGCTCATCAAGCATCAAATTTTCCATTTACCAAAAAGCGATCTTATCTTCGCTTAGGCTTGACGCGACTGGACAAATTGATGGTATTGGAAGTCACGCCCACTTCGTGGTAAAAGATGCGCAAGGTCAGGTATTGTCTGATTGCCCACTCTCTGCTGAGCAGGCGAACAACCATGCGGACGCCATTATCATTATTCGCTCTTGGCTATTGGAATATATTAAGGGTGGAATTTTGCTTGCCGTCGGTCATCGCGTTGTTCATGGAGGACAACATTACTTTACGCCCATTCTGATCGACGAAAAAATTCTAATTGACCTAGAAAACCTTATTCCATTGGCACCTCTCCATCAACCACATAATCTTGCCGCTATGCGTGCGCTGTTGGAAATCATGCCGACCTTACCGCAAGTGGCGTGTTTTGATACGGCGTTTCACCGCACACAACCCGATATCGCACAACGCTTCGCCCTACCACGACATATTACCGATGCTGGTGTACGTCGTTACGGATTCCACGGCTTATCCTATGAATATATCGTTTCCATATTACCTGATCTTGATGTCTCGCTGGTAAAAGCCCGTATCATCGTTGCTCACTTAGGTAACGGTGCCAGTTTGTGCGCCATACAAAGCGGACGTAGTATCGCTACTACGATGGGATTCTCTCCGCTAGACGGCTTGATCATGGGTACCCGTTGCGGCAGTCTTGATCCCGGCGTGTTGCTTTATCTCATGAATCACTACAACATGGATGCGCATGCTCTGGAACAATTGCTTTATTACCAATCCGGCTTACTCGGTGTTTCTGGTATTTCCAACGATATGCACACGCTGCTAGACAGCGACGACCCTCAAGCGAAGGAGGCGGTCGACTTGTTCGTGTACAGAGCTGGGCGTGAGATAGGTTCTTTGGTCGCAGCCTTAGGCGGCTTGGATGCATTGATATTCACGGGTGGCATGGGCGAAAATTCCGCTAAAATTCGTGAAAAGATCTGCCATCAGACTGAGTGGTTGGGACTTAAACTTGATGCTTCTGCCAATGAAGCTGGGGCTCTTTGTATTTCAATGTCTAGCTCTACTCTCTCGGCATGGGTTGTCAATACCGACGAAAATAGGATGATCGCACTGCATACCTTACAACAAATTTCTGATGACTATAAACCATGAGCGCTACAACGTCTGTATGCAGTCTCTATGGGTGATGATTATCTTTGTTTACTGTGCCAATCTTTCAGTTGCATAGCCACCCAATCACCGGCATCTAGCGTTAAATCATGTCCTGCCTTTGGATGAGTGCGTAATTCTAGTTGCCACTGTTGCTGTATTGCCATTGAACAGCGCGGCGAAACTAGCCGATCATGTAAACTATTGAGTAAT
>CAIVYW010000313.1 GCA_903910205.1 uncultured Methylococcaceae bacterium
CGACCGGCATTGGAAGTTGAGTTGGATGGTACTTGACTACATTATTTGGTGCTCGTTCCTATACAATATTTTATAAGAGCTTTTGATTTTACAACTCACAAACCTACAGTCGCTACATTCGCTTCTGGCATGGCTTGTTTAAAATAATCACGTATGCCGTTGAATATGGCACTGGCCATTTTGGTTTGATACTGAACGCTTAATAAGTTTAGCTCTTCTAAAGGGTTTGAAATAAAAGCCGTCTCCACTAATATAGAAGGAATATCGGGGGATTTTAAGACCATAAAGCCGGCTTTTTGTACTGAATTTTTATGTAGTTCTGCAATATTAACGAAGTTTTCCAGTACTTGATTAGCGACATTAACACTGGCTTCTTGAGTCGCTACCTGCGTTAAGTCTAATAAGACTGACGCCAATACTTCTTCCTTGTCGCTTAAACTCACATCAACTAAATCTGAAGCATTTTCGCTATCCGCTAACCAACGCGCAGCTTCACTGGTTGCACCACTTGTCGATAAGGTATAAACGGATGCGCCTTTTATGTCGGTATTCTGAGCGGCATCGGCATGAATAGAAACAAATAAATTGGCTTTGGCGGCTCTAGCAATACGTACCCTCTCCTTAAGACCTACATAATAATCATCTTTACGTATCATGATGGCTTTCATACCCGGCTGACTATTAATCAATGCTTCTAATTTTTTTGCGATAGCAAAGGTGATTATTTTTTCTTCTGTTCCACTAGGACCTCGAGCTCCCGGATCTTCACCACCATGACCTGCATCAACAGCGATAATGATGCGATGTCTACTTTTGGGCATGACTACTTTATTAGCAACAGCCGCCTCTTGCTTAGATGTACTTTTTTTAGTGTCTTCAACCCGAGTATAGCTAGGCGTTTCATTTTTGAAAGCCACATTGGCATCTTGATTAAACACGTCTACAACGAGATATCTAGCCTCTTTAGGTCGCCCCTCTTTAAGTCGAACCTCTTTAACATGAGCACTAAAGATTAAATCATTAGCATCAACAGCTAACTTTAAATCGACGACGATGCGTAGATCGGTATTATTTTTTAATCCAGCTCGTACTTGATTAAATAATGGATGCGTGACTTCAGGCTGCATTAAACTCTGCTTTAAATGCGCATTTTTAATATCAATAATTAACCGTGATGGGTTATTCATAGCAAATACCCGATATTGAGTCGCAGCCGTCAATTCAAATACTAAGCGACTTTTCTCAGCGTTGACTAGGTAACGTAAGCCTATAATGTCGATTTGTTGCGCGTAACTTAAAACTGATAAGAACTGTAATACTAAGAAAATAACTATTTTCCAGTAATTACTCATAAGGGATGCTCCAAAACAACAAATTGACTGTCGATTATAACGAGTATGTCTTTGTTTTTAAAGAGCACGGGTGATTTCATTTTTCGTATTATCGGTAATAAGCAACACTCTTCCCTGCTCTTGCTGAGTTAAAGCAATAATAATGTCGGGCTCTGGCAAAAAACCTGAACCTAATTCTGGCCATTCAATAAAACAAATACTCTGTTGAGCAAAGTAATCATTGATACCTATCCATTCCAATTCTTCAGGCGCAGATAGCCGATACAGATCAAAATGAAATACGGTTTGTTGGGCTATTGTATATTCTTCAACTATATTATAGGTGGGGCTTTTAACCGTACCGTTATAGCCTGCTGCGCGAAGAAAACCTCTAACTAAGGTAGTCTTACCTGCACCTAAATCACCTTGTAAAAAAATCACACATTTTGCCGGCAGAATCTTATAGAGGCTCGCCCCAAAGTGTTCTGTTGCTTCGGTATTATTTAAATAAATCGGCATTACAAACTCCACATTCTCAGATAAGGCATTAAATCACTCGCTAACAAACCTCTTTCTCCCTTTTTTTCCACTGCGCAATCAGCTGCCCAGCCATGATGATAAGCGCCTTGTTGCGCAGCTTTTTTTAAAGAAAACCCTTGTGCAAGCAGTCCAGCAATAACACCGGCCAACACATCCCCCATCCCCGCTGTCGCCATACCTGGATTACCCGTTGTGGAAATAGCACAATCTTCAGCTGAGGCAATTAAGGTTCCAGCACCTTTTAGTAGGGCAATACCATCATATTGACCTTGAATAGCAGCAACCGAGGCAAATCGATCTTGTTCAATATCAATCGTTGAACAATTTAATAATCTAGCGGCCTCACCCGGATGGGGTGTTAATATCCACTGTGGATTAGTCGTAGGTGTCTTTGCTAATAAATTCAAAGCATCGGCATCGATGATCATCGGTTTGCCGGCACTAATTGTTTTATTAAAGAGCCTGTTTGCCCAATCACTTTGTCCTAAACCGGGGCCAATAACTACGACACTGGCTTTTTCTAAGAGTCTCGTCAACTGCTCGGGACTTTCTACACCATGACACATCAATTCAGGTCTATTTAAGTTCATCAGTGCCGCATGTTCAGCTCGTGTAGCGATACTGACTAAACCAGCACCCACACGTAAAGCCGCTTCACCCGCCAAGCGCACCGCGCCAGTATAACCGTGATCTCCACCAATGATTAAAACATGACCATAACAACCTTTATGGGAATAACGATCTCTAGGCGCTAATACGGCCTTAATGACCTGAACAACCGCAGGCTTTATTTCTAAAAAAGCAGCGGTTGGCACAGCTAAGGCTTCGTAAATAATGTCACCGCAATAATCAACCGCCTGGCCTGTTAATAACCCCTGCTTTAAGGCGACAAAACTAACGGTACAATCGGCTTTTACCGCACAAGCTAATACACAACCGGTATCGGCTTGAATACCAGACGGAATATCAATAGCAATCACCTTTACAGCTGTCGCATTAATCAGCCTAATAGCTTGTGCATAAAGCCCTGTGACGGGCCTTGATAATCCTATGCCAAATAAGGCATCAACCACCACATCTGCATCGATGACTTGATCCTTATGAAATAAAATAACGTCACCTTTTATCTTTCGATAATGTTTATAAGCCAATAAGGCATCACCACTAAGACTTTCAGGATCAATTAGACTGTAAACGACTACCTTTAAATTCGCTAATAAGGCGAGTCTTGCCACGATATAGCCATCGCCGGCATTGTTACCAGAGCCGCAAAAAATAGCAACCGATTGCATTTTGGGCCATTTATTATTCATACAGGCAAAAACAGCAATGCCAGCTCTATTCATTAACTCAAAACTACTTATGCCTTGAATGCTAATCGCTGATTGCTCTAACGCTCTTACCTGTTCAGCACGATAGAGGTTTATGGGCTCGTTTTGCATAAAATTAATCCTAAAAGTGTGCCGTTGTACCTTACCAAGGTACAATACAAGATAGGTACATAGTCAATCAACCATCATAAAATGATTAATAATACGAAAATATTTCAAAAAATCAGTATTATAGACGCATTACAATAATTTATTAGCACTGCCATATCAGCACCTTTCCCGTGACCGACACAAAACATTTTTTTAGCCATAAAGGCCCTTTATCTACCGTCATATCGGGCTATCAACCCCGTGCTGCACAGCTAGAAATGGCGGATGCCATCGCCGATGCTATTGCAAGCAAACAAAATTTAATTGCCGAAGCAGGGACCGGAACCGGAAAAACCTTTGCTTATTTAGCACCTGCGATACTTTCAGGTAAAAAAACTATTATTTCAACTGGCACTAAAAACTTACAAGATCAACTCTTTAACAAAGATTTGCCGGTGATACGCAAGGCTATGAAAATGCCTTTTATGGCAGCCTTATTAAAAGGTAGAAGTAATTATTTATGTACTTACCGATTGCAAAACTCACTGACCTCAACACTAGGTTTTAGTAAGGAAGACGCTCAAGCCTTAGCAAAAATACACGCTTGGGCGAAACGAACCCAAACAGGCGATACCTCTGAAATGTCAGATGTATCTGAGACAAATCCCATTTGGTATCAAGCGACCTCGACTTTAGATAATTGTTTAGGGCAAGACTGCCCCGATTATGCGGACTGTTTTTTAGTCAAAGCACGCAAAAAAGCTCAAGAAGCCGATGTTTTAGTGGTTAACCATCATTTATTATGTGCGGACTGGTCACTGAGAGAAGGTGGCTTTGGCGAATTATTACCCAATGCTGAAGTAGTGATTATAGATGAAGCCCATCAATTAGCCGACACGGCCTCTAATTTTTTGGGTATTACCCTAGGCTCAAAGCAACTCAATGATCTGTCTCAAGATGCTTTGATGGAATATTTTAAAAATGCCACCGATATACCAGCTTTACGCACGGCCTGTGAAGATATGGAACATGAAATTAAAGATCTACGTTTAGCGTTTGGCATGGAGCTTAAACGCGGTGATTGGCAAGATATCGCTACTAATCCAAAACTTATGGCTGGTATACAGTCTGTAAAAGAACAATTACAACGCTTAACCGAGCAATTAAAATTAGCCTCAGTTAAAACTAAAGCCCTAGAATCTTGCTATAAACGTGCAGAAGAAATCACTGGACAACTCGATCTAATTTTAGATGATCGTAGTAGCAAATGGATACGCTGGTATGAAATCCATAGAAAAACTTTTACCTTAAGCTTAACCCCCTTAGATATTGCCGCTGAATTTAACAGCTTTATGCAGCAACATAAAGCGGCTTGGATTTTTACCTCAGCCACCTTAAGTATAGCGAACCGCTTCGATTATTTTGCTAACAATCTAGGGCTTACCGAGGCCAATCGAGTGAGTTGGGATAGTCCTTTTGACTACCCTAATCAATCTTTGTTTTATCACCCCAGAGGCTTGCCTCAGCCTAACGACCCTAACTTTATACCGACAATTATCGACTTTGCCTTACCTGTTTTACAGGCCAGTCAAGGTAGAGCCTTCTTTTTATTTACCAGTCATCGCGCACTTAATCAAGCCGCTGAATTATTAGAAAAGAAGATCAAATATCCTTTATTTATTCAAGGCAGCCGCCCTAAAGCCTTATTATTAGAGCAATTTAAAGCCACTGATAATGCAGTATTATTAGGCACCTCGAGTTTTTGGGAAGGCGTGGATGTCAGAGGTGAAGCCTTATCCTGCGTCATTATCGACAAACTACCTTTTTCATCTCCTGGCGATCCTGTGTTAAAAGCTCGCTTAGAAGCCATGAGTCAACAAGGTAAAAATCCATTTTTTGAATATCAATTACCTACGGCAGTGATTGCTTTAAGACAAGGCATAGGCCGATTAATTCGCGATGTAACAGACCGAGGCGTACTGATGATTTGTGATCCACGCTTATTAAAAAAATCTTATGGGCAACTTTTTTTAGACAGTGTACCGGCAATGAAACGTACTCGCGACATTGCTGATGTTCAGGAATTTTTTAAGCCTAAATAAACAGATTACACCGCTATAGCTTTAACCATTATTAGAAAACATCCATTACCTTAGAACAATCTATGAAATTATTAGCCGTAGAAACTGCAACTGAAGCTTGTTCGGCAGCGTTGTATATAGATGGAGAAATCACTGAACGTTTTTCTTTGACGACCAATGAACATACCAAGCTCATATTGCCTATGATCGACACACTAATGTCAGAGGCAGGCTTGCGTCCACAACAGTTGGATGCTTTGGCTTTTGGCTGTGGTCCAGGTTCATTTACGGGCGTTCGTATTGCCACAGGTGTTATTCAAGGCATTGCCTTTGGAGCAGATTTACCGGTAGTGCCTATTTCAACCTTAGCGGCTATTGCTCAAGATTATTTTAATAGTAACGATACTATGCAGAAAAACACTGTATTTACGGCTATGGATGCACGTATGGGGGAGATATTCTGGGGCGTTTATCATCGTGATGAATTGGGCTATGCCGAGTTGATAGGTAAAGAAGTCGTCACTTTAGCGGATGCTATAGAATTTCCTGATTTAACCGGCGTAGGCTTAGGCTCAGGCTGGGGTGTTTATGAAGACAAACTGATGTTACGTTTAGCCGGAAAGGTCAATCATTATGAAGTGAATATTCCACCTAGAGCTCAAGCCATTGCTCGTTTAGGTGCGCGAGGCTTTGATCTGGGTCTTGCCGTAGCAGTTGAACTTGCGATGCCTGTTTATTTGCGTAATAAAGTCGCAAAAACAGAAGCCGAACGCCAAAATGTGGGTTAACTTAATCTATGGCCTATTAAATTTGTCACCGCGCTATTGGCTACACCATTGACCTTGATATTCTTTTTAATAAAACTAACATAATTTTCGTGTAGATGACCATGAAAAATATGTTTAATACCCATTGCTTCCGCTAATTCACCAATAACATGAAAACCATGCCGATGAGAGCCTGGCGCCTCATGTGATACCAGAATATCTGCTTTGAGTGACTTTAATGCCTCAAATTCATCATACCAAATGGCCGATTTGTATTTTAAGGTCATCTCGGATTGCTGAACTTTAATGGACTGATTATTTAGATAATGTTCTTTGCCTTGCCATTTGGGTGGTTGCGGTGGATACCATACTCTGCCTAGAAAAATCCCACCTAAACCAACAATTCTAAGTCCTGCAATTTCCGTTACTTTTAAATGCAAATTTTTATTAGCTAACGCTGAATTAAACAGATTATTATGTTTCTCAGGCGATTCAAAATCATGATTACCGGCGATCCACCAAATATTAGTTAATCCAACAATTTCCTGCAAACAGTTTTCTAAAGGAGTTTCTAAATCATAATCACCCAACAGAACAACGGCTGTAGGCTGAAATCTATGAACAGCCGTAATTAATGGTTTAAAATTCCCATGTGGATCACCGGCAAAGAGTATTCTATTGTCTTGGTTCATGTTGTTTGCGATCTATCTACCCACTTTTATTGCTTCAAACCCAAAACAATGCTTTCGTAACCCAACAGACTCTAGTGATAAATATTGGATTAAAAAAGCATCATCCCAATATTAACGCCCCAATGCCAGCGGAGGGTTGCAACCCATACACATCAAGCTAAGCCCACCACATTGCGATGATGACAATGCCGGTCGGGGTTTGCAACCCCGATCGAAACGTTTAGATGCTTCATAACTTTCGAAACCTTAAACGTTAATAACGGGGTTGCAAACCCCGTCCAGCATGAGATACATCCATGTAGCCTAGATTCCGGCAGTCCATGCCGGAATGACATGCTTTTAGGTGTGTGTATAACGATGAG